>JABMPG010000425.1 GCA_013203855.1 bacterium | reverse complement strand
GTCATAGACTCCGACCATCTGGCCATCGAAGAAATAGCGCACGTGCCGAGGGGTGAACTCGCATCCCCACACGTGGAAGCCCTGGGTCAGGTTCGGCGTCCGAATCCTGGTCCAGCCCGTGAGGTAGGCCGGTTTCCGCATGTGGATGTTGTGGGTGTAGCTGCTCTGCTCGAACGAGTCCTGCTCGCAGCAGTCGAGCTCCTGCAATCCGCCCGAAGCGCCGGTGGGGGACTTCATGTTGTCGAAGCCGGCCATCCAGAAGGACGTGTGCCATCCCGGACTTGCGGGCATTCTCATGCGCGTCTCGTAGTACCCGAATTCGAAATGTCTCTTGGTGATGATGCCCCCGCCCGTGTAATGTTTGCCGCCTGCGTCTTGTTTCCGCAGGTCGATTCGAAGCAGGCCATCGGCCTCGGACACGTTGGCCGGCAACTGGGTGCTACCCCAACTGTTGTCCGTCCGGTAGTGCCACTCGTCGGTATTGACCGCGTTGCCATTGAACCCATCCGACCACACCAGGCGATAATCGCTCAGGTTCACTTTGGTCACGAAAGGCCTGGGACCTCTTCCGTGTGTGAACGTCGAGCAGGCAGACAAGAGGACCGTCAAGAACAGAATCCCGGAAATCCAAAACATGTGTGCCGTCTTGTTCATCTTCGTCCTCCCTCGGCTACTGGGTCAGGTATCCGGAAAGGGAGACCCGTATCCCACAGGCCGCCCTGCCGTCGCATCCAGCGCTCAATTCCCACCAGGAAAGGTCCATCGTTTCGAGCCCTGGAAGATTACACGGTGAGGAGATTCTATGGGCCGGATGAGGGATGCTCAAGGGAAATGAACCCCGTCAACCGTTTGTCGACACCGTCTGGGTACTGAAACGCGGTCGTAATGCTCTTGACAATGGGAAAGCCCGGAATGCAATCTGGCACATGTCCAGCCGATTCTTCTCCTTCAGACGAGCACGGGACTTGGATGGAGGGCAGGCTGGCAGGCGTAGCAGCCCCACTCGTCGGTTTCCGACAAGCATTGGGAGTTCGAAATGCGTATCATTACCCTACTCGCGGTGATTCTCATGGCAACAACGACTACTGATTCAACCTGGGCCGGAGACTGGGCGCTGTGGTATCGCGAGCCGGCCCGACGATGGGAGGAGGCCCTGCCGGTGGGAAACGGACGAATCGGGGCCATGGTGTTCGGCAACGTGCAGCGCGAGCACATCCAACTCAACGAGGAGTCGATCTGGTCGGGCAAACCGAAACCGAGGGAGGCGACGACTCTGCACCGGGAACTGGTTCGTCGTCGGCAGCAACTTTTTTTCGAGGGCAAGCCGAAGGAAGCGGAGGCCCTGTCCTACGAGGATTTGCGCGCCGAAGGGGTTCCGGAAGAGAAGGAAGTCGTACCGGGATCGACCGGGGCGAGGCACATCTACAAACCGCTGGGAGACCTTTATCTGCTCTTTGACCCGTTCGACCAGATTGAATCCGACTACCGCCGGGAGCTGGACCTGGACACCGCCATCGCCCGCACGACCTTTTTCGTGGACGGCGCGAATTACACCCGGGAAGTGTTTTCCAGCTATCCCGATCAGGCGCTGGTGATCCGTCTGACGTGCGACCAGCCCGGCCGGATTTCATTCAAGACGCTGATGGACCGGCGCAAGGACGTCAAAGCGGACATGTACCGCTACGACGCCGAACTCGGCGCCAAGGTGGAAAGTATCACCACCCCTCCCCCGCCGGTAATCGAGGTCGTGTCGCCGGACCATTATATCTTCAGCGGCCAGGCCGACCCGGACGGTGTGCGCTTTGAGGCTCATTTCAAAGTCATTCCGGAAAGTGGGACAGCCGAGTCCACCGACCGCGGTTTTCAGGTCAAGGAAGCTGACGCGGTCACGATCCTGATGTCGTGCTGGACGGATTTTTACGAAGGGGACATGCGCGAGATTGCTTCCCGTCATCTGGAGCGGGCGGGCGCCAAGTCCTATGACGAGCTGCGGAGCGCCCATATCAAGGACCACCAGCGCCTCTTCCGGCGGGTGGACCTCGACTTGGGGCCGGGTCTGGGAGACGCGGATCAGCCGGTTCCTCTCAGCACGGACGAACGGGTGCTGGCCATGCGCCTGGGCGTCATGGACCCGCGTGTGCCGCCCCGCGACCGCGATCCGGATCTATACGCCCTCTACTTCCAGTACGCCCGTTACCTGATGATCGCCTCCTCCCGGCCCGGCACATTGCCTCCGGCCCTTCAGGGCATCTGGAACGACAGCCTTCTGCCGCCCTGGTTCGGCCAGCACACCAGCGACATCAACGTGGAGATGAACTACTGGTTGGCCGAAGTGGGGAATCTGTCCGAGTGTCACGAGCCGCTGTTCGACCTTCTGGATACCTGCAAGGAGCCGGGGCGCCGCGCGGCTCGCATCTCCTATGACTGCCCGGGCTTGGTTATCCACAGCATGACGAATTTCGGCCCCAAGGGACCCGCGGGTGACTGGCAGGATTTCAGCGGCTGGGTCGCCTTGCACTATTGGGACCACTATGCCTTCACGGGCAACCGCGAATTTCTGGCCCAGCGGGCCTATCCGTTCATGAAGGAGGCGGCGGAGTTCTATGAACGCTTCCTCGTGGAAGACCCTCGTACGGGCTGGCTGGTTTCCGGCCCGGCCTACTCGCCCGAGAACGTGTTTCTCTATCCGGACGGCACGCGCGGCCACCTGTCCATGGGCGTGACGATGAGCTTGGGCATCATTCATGAACTCTTTGAGAAGATGATTCAAGGAGCTGAGATCCTCGATGTGGATCCCGACTTCCGCCAGACCCTCCGGGGAAAACTCGAGCGGCTGGCCCCCTTGAAGGTGGGGCGCTACGGGCAACTGCAGGAGTGGAGCGAGGATTTCGAAGAGAACAACCTTGGCCATCGCCACCTCTCCCATCTCTTTCCTCTCTATCCGGGGACCTGGATCAATCCACGAGAAACCTCCGAACTGGCCGAAGCGTCTTCCGTCTCCTTGCACCGCCGCTTCGACCACAACGGCGGATGGACCGGATGGAGCCGGGCGTGGATGATCAACCTAGCCGCCCGTCTCGAACAGGCCGAGTTTGCGCACCGCAACCTGGAACTCCTGCTCGAGCGAACCACGCTTTACAACCTGTTCGACACACATCCCCGTCAGGCCGGCAACACGCTGGTGTTCCAGATCGAGGGCAATTTCGGCGCGGCGGCCGGTCTGGCGGAGATGCTCCTCCAGAGCCAGGCCGGAGAGTTGAATCTCTTGCCGGCTTTGCCCGAGGAATGGCCAAAGGGGCATATCAAAGGGCTGCGCGCCCGGGGAGCGTTCGAGGTGGATCTTTACTGGGAGCACGACCGATTGCAGAAGGCGCAGATCCGGTCCCTTCGTGGCAATCCATGCGTGGTCCGCACCCGCACCACCGTCACTGCGTCGGTCAAAGGAGCCCCGATCCAGGCGGAGAAACAAGCGGACGGGACCTGGCGACTGGCCTTTGAGACGGAATCGGGCGCGACCTATACTATCACGAGCGGTGAATGAGCCGCTCCTGACGTTTTCACTCTCTGGGCGAAACGAGGTAGAATCGTCTAAAGAACTAAGGGGTCCTGATTCTTACAAAGAATAGAAAGGGAAAGACATGTATCATACTTATTCCGAAACACGATTTACTGCAATTTGGATTCTTCTCGTATTCTCTTGGCTGACAGCAGGTCTCTGTCATGCCAGCACGATTCATATCGCATCCTTTGGTGCCACCCCCGATGATGGCAAGGATGACACCGCTGCCATCAATGCAGCACTGGCCACTGCGGGCTCCGATGATATCGTAGTCTTTGGTTTGGGCGTATATGATTTGATAACTCCCTGCAATGAGGATCATCACCTCAGACTCTACGATAAAACGAACGTAACCCTGCGGGGCGCCGTGTCTGACGGCGAACCTGCCACACGGTTACTTCGTCACGTCAATTTGGAACAACGCGAGACATTGCCACAGATTATCTCGATTCGGTACAGTAAGAATATCACCTTCGAGAATTTCATACTGGACAACTCACCCCGCCACTGCACGGCCGGTCGTGTTGTACAGAAGGATAGCGAGGGGAAATGGATAAGAGTACAGATCTTCGATGGACTTCCCATGGATGAGGGTGTGGGCTGTTCTTCGGCCAATGCCTGGGAATCCATCGAGCCTCGCGTTCTAAAAAGGGTTCCGAGTTTGACCTATGGAACCAGTCCCGGGAACTGGACCATCCACGACGCTGAAAACCGAATTATGGAGCTGCGTAATCCTGAAGGCCTGAGCTTTATCGATAACATCGATGTGAATGAATTCATGTCATGGCACTACGGCGCTGCTGGAAAGAACCAGTTGGACTTCTGGGAGATCGATGGCCTTACGTTGCGAAATCTATGGATACCCAATTCGATCAACGCCATTACGAATATTGTTTACTCAAAAGACGTTGCTCTGGAACACATCCGAGTGGCCCCAGAGGGGGGCCATCTGACGGTCGGCCCCCGCGATGCCTTTCATCTATCGTCCAATGGCGGCTATATGATCATCGATGATGTCGATATTGAAGGGGTCCGCTGGGATCCCATTGTCTTTCGGTCACGGTATGCGATCATAGCCGACAAGACGGATGCCACACATTTCAGGATCGAAGCAAAGGCCCAAGTTCGTGACATCCCCGCCGGTAGCACCCTGGGACTCTGGTCCTCGACCGGTGACCTTGAATTTGTTGAGGTGGGTTCAGCAATGTGGTCATCTTCACCGACAAAAGGCTTTGATATCGTCACCACCGAGCCCATCCCGACTTGGGCGGGTCTAGGAACTGAGCTCAAAATAAGCGCACATATGCCCGTCCGTGTCAGTATAACCAATTGTGATTTCAGGAATAACGCAGGCGTTGACGTGATACTGTTCACGGACAACGCAGTCCTAAGCAATAACACCCATTTCCGAACGATGTACCCCGCCATCTATCTGGGCAGTAACAATTCTTCGGCTGGAATCTGTGGCAGCCATATCAGGATACTCAACTCCACCTTCACAGAGTGCGGCTGGGAGAACAAGAATGGTGTGTCCGGCGTCATTGCCATGGATAATGTCAATGTATGCCAAACCGCCAAGATCTTTGACCTCGATATCCAGGGCAACACGTTCAAGAACATCAACATTGGACCAGCCATCTACCTGAGGGATCTTGATACTTGCGATATCTCAAACAACACCTTCACAAACGTATTGGCGACGGTCGAAATGGATGAAGGAACAACAGCTAATGTCAATATTCACGATAATCGAGATGGAGATATGGCCAAAGCTCAGATTTGGCCGGAATCCGAGATCTATCATGTGGGGAAGCCCACGCCTGGGCGTTGAGGCTCAAGAGGGTGTTTGTTGTTTCTCCACGATTCGTGGTGTGGGAAATTGGTCGCCTGGGGCGGGACCGGGCGGGACCGCTCGCGGCCCTGGAGCTCAGCAGGAGATATCGGCATGAGCAAACCGAAAGGAGTGAGAAATGCGGAAGATCTGCGTCACAGTCTCATCGATCATTCTACTCATGGCATGGGTCCCTGAAGCAGGGAACCCGAGGGCGGCTGATTCGGCGCCGCTGTACGTCCGGGTTGATTTCAACGACTTGACGATTGGCTCACTTGCGGGCCAGGGCGGCGGAACGGGATTTGCCGCGGACAGCACCTGGTCCGTAGAAGGTGGCGTTGACGTGCGCGAGACCGATCTGGCGCCGGTTCCGCCGGAAGGCAAGCACTACGTGCGCTCGCAGTACGGCGAGCCACGGGGGATTCACGGCATTGCGGGCAAGCCGGGCCGCGCAACGCGGAAGCTGGCGGAACCCATGCAGGGCACGGTCTGGTTCCGGTTTCTCGTTCGGCCACTTGGCGAAACCAGCGCCGCTGGCATCCAACTTCTTCACGCCGGAGCCCGGGAGCCGGTGGTTGAGGTCCTGGTGTCCGGCCGCGACCTTACGGTCCGATGGACCGGCGCTTCTGGCGTGGAACGGCGGGCGGGGGAATTCCTTGCGGGGGAGACGTCTCTGGTTCTCGGCCGCCTCGACATTGACGCCGGTCCGAACGGCGGGGATTCGCTCTCTGTCTGGGGCAACCCTGACGTGACGGATCTTGGTGAGCCCCTGCTTAAGGAAACGGACATCGATTGTGTCGACCAAGCCGTGACAGGTCTGGCCCTGCGGGTTCCAGAGGGAGACGATGGCAAGGCCGGCGCCGAACTGGACGAGGTCATTCTGAGCAACTACGAGGATCGGGCTGGCTATTTCCACGTAGCGCCCCGACTGGTGTTCACTGGGCCGTCCCATGTCCCGACCAGAATGGCAGAGAAGGCGACTCCCCTGCCCCCGCCTGACTACAATCTGGTGTTTTCAGATGAGTTCGATGTCAACGAGTTGGACACAGAAAAATGGGATTACCGACTGGGGGACAAGGCAGACAGCGCCCAAGAGGCTGAAAACGTGGAGGTAACGGGCGGGCATCTTCTCGTCCATGCCAAAAAGCAGCGCGTCGGGGAGTATAACTATACTGGTGGAGGCGTAATAAGCAAGCGGACGTTTGTCTACGGCTACTACGAGGCCCGCCTTAAGATACCAGCCGCCGAGGGATGGCACACGTCGTTCTGGACGATGCCTCTCTATGACGAAAAGTTGAAAGGGTCCGAACTGGATTTCTGTGAACAGGACAGCGGCGACCCCCATTACTACAGCTGGGGCGTGATCAACCATCGGGAGAAAGAGTGGCCGAAGCAGAACGTCGGTCGCTGGGTGATTGAGGATGCCCCGAACATGGCCGAGGAGTTTGTTGTGATTGGCGCGGATTTCACGCCGGATTATATCCGGTTCTATCTGAACGGTCGACTGACAAGGGAAGTCGATTCGAGAACCTTCCCGCAGGGACCCAGCATGCTTCATCTTTCATGCATTGCCACCCGGAAGAAAGGCGACCGTTTTCAGGACGATGCTCGACTGCCCAGTCACGCGACGTTTGATTACGTTCGGGTCTACCAGAATCCCCGCTATGCCGAGGCCGAGGCGGCGGCCGGCG
>JABMPG010000424.1 GCA_013203855.1 bacterium | reverse complement strand
TGTTGCGCTTTTGATCAGGGAGCCGGCTGCTTGAAGACGGCGCGAAATTCCGGTCGTTCCTTGGCACAGCCGGCTCCAAGTCCGTGGCATCTGACAACGTTGGTGGATGGGCCGTCCAGTCACCTTGACGGACGGTCACCGACGGAACATCATAGACCAGGAGAGGAAGCAGCGAAATACGGGAGTAACTATGTCGTTTGGACTACAACTCAGGACCCCACCGCTCGTCGCTTTTGCGATCGGCCTGGCCGGCGTTGGCATTGAGATTCTCAGTGTGATCTCGTTGCGACGTGCAAGAACGACCGTGAACCCGATGAAACCGGAGAGAACATCCGTGCTAGTGACCGGGCATGCCTACAAATTCAGTCGTAATCCTATGTATGTCGGTCTTCTTTTCGTTCTTGTTGCTGTCGCGGTGTTTCTGAATTCTGCCTGGGCACTCGCGGGGCCGCTGCTCTTTGTGCTTTACATGGATCGGTTTCAGATCTCACATGAGGAAAGAGTGCTTTCGGCCACGTTCGGCGCCGCCTACTCAACATATAGATCCAGGGTCCGGAGGTGGTTGTGATAAAGGACCGACCCATCGATGGCGTTCAGCCATTGTTCGCGAAGGCAGGATCGGCATGGATCGGCCACTACTACGGGCCCGAAGCCCGGGTGTGATCGGGAGCCGACGGCGCGGAGGCGCGGGCCAGGTGGTGTGGCGGCCAGGGCTGGCCTAATCGGTCAGTCCTCGGCGAGCCGATTGGTTGCTCGTGCAGCGGTCTCCTGACCAGAGAGTATCCCCTTCAGGGAATTCAGCTTCTCTATTCATAGAGGGACGACAAGAAGGGGCGCTGTGCCAAATCATCATCCAACAGGTGATTGTCATTGAAGATAACCTGCCGGTGAGGAGATCAGCGGATCACCGGTCAGGTCGACCGGGCGGTTCGCATCACGGGCTCGGTACTGACCTTGTGCAGTTGAACGATCCCCGACTCTTGGCTTTCTCAAGGACCGTGAAAAGGAAGTGGAGTTGAATCCGCACTTGGTCCCGGATCGGTATCGCCACATAGGTTCCGTGTAACCGTGCATTCAGGTAACCCCAGAAAGCCCCCTCTATCGAGTTGGCCTCTTCTTTCCTGCCATACTCTCTCATCGACCGCAGTCCACAGGCCCCGACGCAGATGGCGAAAAGCCGTTCGTTCCGCATTCGGTCAAGACATGAGGTTGCGCACCGGACCAGCGCCTGCTCTTCGTCCGAAGAGGGGGCCATTTCCCGCAGCACCTGCTCGTATTCCGAGAGGACTGCCTTGTACCGTTCTCGCACACTTTCCTCCGGGTCATGCGGTGGCGACAGTTGGCGGTAGCCGCGGGGTTCGCAGATCATGCTGAGGCAACATCCGCTCAGACCATGAGCCCTGCCGAAGTACCAATTGTTGCGCATGGTCTGCGACTTCACAGGCGGAGGGACGGGATCGACGCCGATCCGGCTTTCGTAGGCGAAATGGTCCCCCAGTTGCTCCTGCAGTTCTTCGTCAGAGACAAGAGCCCAGTACCCATGCCCCGGGAAATGGCTCTCGTCGTGCATTCCGAAAAGCAGCTCCGGTCTCGTCCTCACAATGGCCTCCTCCAGCGCGTGCTCCTCAGGGTGTTGCGGAGCGCCCCAGAAGGGCAGTTCGTCTTCCCACGACCCGTTCATGAACGCCCGGAGATCACCCGGGCGCCGGAACCATTGCTCGTTCCTGAGGACGCCATCGGGGTTCAGGCACGGGATGAACGCCCAATCGTAGCCCAGGCTATGGATCGGCGAGTCTGGATCGACCAGTTGCTCCCACAGCCAGATCATACTCAAAGAGCATATGGGTTCATGCGGGTCCTCAAAACCCGAAAGCAGTGCTGTCCGTTGTCCGCGGGTCCCAAACGACACCAGGTCGATGTCCCGCCCAAGCCGGGATTGGCCAATCGTCTCAATGTGGAAGCCGCGCTTGTCCCCGAGGCTCCGCGTGCGACCAAGAATCTCGGCCAGCGTCGGGTACCGGTTGGGCTCCCTCACTTGCTTGATAAGCTCAAGCACTGTACCGCTTACTTCCATGCGAATCGTGGCCCTCAACGGCGGGAGTGAAGCGTAGCGGAACTCCTGTCCGTGTGCAGGGCGTGGTTGGGGCCCTCTCTTCATCCCTCTTGTTGCACTACTTCGTCGTCAACGATCCGCTTCACCTCAGCGTTCGATAACCCCTGTTGAATCCAGCGTTTGCAGCCGGCGCGTACCCAAGGGCTGTTTACTGATCGGCCCATGTCCCTCCCGCTGAGTGAGTACCTGCAATACCCCGGCCGTCGTCAGATCGGGAAGTTCTCCTTGATGCACGCAATCTCTCACGGCACTGTGCCCGTCGTTTAGAGGGTCCCGCATCTCCCTCTGACTCGCCAATGGCAGCCACTGGGGCTCTCAGTATCTCTTCATTGTGTTCATGGTCACCCGGAAGGACTCGCTTTCCTTCGTCCTGAAGGTCAGCTTCGCCTCGTTCGCGCCCGCCTTCAGCACAGGGAACGTACCTTCCACCTTTCCGCTGGCGATCTCCTGGCCGCTGCCCCCCTGAACTGTCCAGTTCACCTGGTCTTTGCAGGTCAGCGAATAGCCACTGTACAGATCGACCGGGAACGTCACGGACTGGCCGTTCACCGTGAACACCGGCGTGCCGAGGCGAGCGGAATCACGCATCGCCTTCACATCATCAACGATACAGCTCACTGTCCGGCCGGTGGTAGCCACATTGTCGATCGTCCGGGAGGCCGGCAGTCCATTGTAGTAATAGAGGATGTATTCGACCTGGCTCAAATCCAACGTCGCTCCGCTAAGCTGAAACTCCAGGAACTGCCAGCCGTTGAAGGAGACCGGGGTCACCATGTCATGCCATTTCCCGTCGACATCGCGCAACTGCACTTTGAAGCTCGCTCCGCTGCCGTCGCCCTTCAGCCATAGGCCGATTCCGTCGGCGGCAGAGATGTCAACC
>JABMPG010000423.1 GCA_013203855.1 bacterium | reverse complement strand
GGAGAACATGGATCCCAGGCCCGTCTTCGCCTCGTACTGGCAGGACGTCGAAGATGCGTTTGGCGCCCCTCCGGCCTGGGACAGCCCGGACTGGGCCGTCGTCTGGCCGTTCTGGCCGGCGTCGTGGGCGGGTATAACCTGGTTTTCTCTATTTTGGACTACCTCCTGAGGCGCACTCTCGTCACGCGGGAGAAGAATATCGCCTTCGCGTGGTTGCAGCTTGTCACGGATCTGTTTGGGCTGAGCTGGCTGGTGCATCTGACGGGGGGCATCAACAGTGCCCTGGTGATTTTCTATGTGATCCATCTCGTGGTGGTGAGTGAACTGATGCGGCGGTGGCACAGTTTCGCCATCGCGGGTCTGACGTGCATTCTTCTCGATGCGGTGGTTGCCCTGGAGATGAGCGGGGTCCTGATCCATTATCACTATCCCGGTTTTAGTCTCGGGGCCGATTTTTCGATGCCCGCTTTGGGGGGCCGGGCGGCTTTATCTTGCCTGGTGGTGAACACGGCGTTTTTCGTTACGGTTCACGTTGCGTCAAGTATTTCTGGCCGACTGAGGGAGCGGGAGGCGCAGATTGAGCATTTCAACACGGAGTTGATGGCGGTGAACGAAGCGAAGTCGCAGTTCATGCGGATTACGAGTCACGAGATGCGCTCGCCTCTCCAGGCGATCAAGGGCCTGTTGAGTCTGTACCAGAAGAAGACGATGGAGGTGAGCATCGATCCGGAGTACCGCGATCTCCTGGATCGCTGCAACCGCCGGCTGACCTCTGTGTCGCAACTCATCGACGACCTGTTGCAGTACTCGCGGCTTCAGAGCGTTAGTATTGAGGATGAGATCCATTCCGTGGCGCTGCTGGAGATTCTGGACACGGCGCTGGAGGAGTTTCAGCCGGTCGCCCAGACTAAGGAAATCCACCTGGCGGTCGAGAAGAATCCGTGCGAGGTGTTCGGGGATTCCGAACAGATCCTTACGCTGGTTCGAAATCTCATCAGCAATGCCTTGCGATATACGCCAGCCACTGGCACGGTGTGGATCTCGCTTTCGGGGAATGGCACCGAGAGTGTTCTGCGGGTGCGCGATTCGGGGATCGGGATCGATCCCGATTCGGTGCGATATGTCTTCGATGAGTTCTATCGCGCTCCAGAGGCCAAACAGCACGAACCAGGGGGCACGGGGCTGGGGCTGACGCTCTGCAAGCGAATCGTCGAGCGGCACCAGGGCAGGATCATTTTGGAGAGTTCGCCCGGGCAGGGGACGCTTTTCGAGATTCATCTCCCTCGTGGTTCCGCGCCTCAGAGCGCCGGTTCGCCTCTTCCGTCATGACAGATATTCTCCAGGAACAAGACCCGATCTGCGCGCTTCTCTACTGCGACAAGCCCGAAGAGGCAAGGGATTTGGGCATAGATCTGGCGAAGGAGAAGGCGCGAATTCTGGTGGCGTGCGAGGGACGAGGCGATGAGGTTCTGAAGGCTGTGGCCGAGATCGCCTCGGCCGGAGCAGTGATTCTCCCGCTGGGGCAGGGGGAGATTCCAGAGGAGGAGATTCCCCGGCGGGTGGTCGAGGATTTCGGGGGGCTGGACTTGGTTGTTTTCGCTCCGGATTTTGCGATGCGGAGTTCTGAGAACGTCTCGGAGACGCTTAGGCGGTTGGCTTTGGGGGCAGAAGGTTTCCTGCGGCGTTCTCGTCGAGCTGGCCGGATGGCGCTTCTGGCGCCGCCGGAAAGGGCGGCTGAAGACACCCTGGGGAAAGCGGTCTTCGAGATCGCGGATGATTGGCGCCACCGGAAATCGCGGGCGGGGGTCAATCTGATTGTGCGGGGAGACGTGAGCGGGACGGCGGTTTTGATCCGATCTCTCTTGAATGAGAGAGGCAAGAGCGGGGAAACGATCGACGCGCGGGGTTTCTTTTAGAGGAGAGCGAGCGCGTTTTCGATGAATCGATCGGCCAGGGGTTCGACCCATTTTGCGGCTGGACCTGACGGACCGGCCCCTCAAAGCCTGACGGGCCGAAGGCGTCGCAGCTCTCTTTGAGAACGGGTATCAGCCTGGGCATGGAGTATTCTCTATTTTGCGGGGAGGTGGATCGCGAGATAGCGGATGAGTTCTTCGGTTTCGTCC
>JABMPG010000422.1 GCA_013203855.1 bacterium | reverse complement strand
TCATCAACGAGATCAAAGGCATCAACCGCGTCGTCTACGACATCTCAAGCAAACCTCCCAGCACGATCGAGTGGGAGTAAGGAAATCGCAATGGGCCTGCACGCTGCGTCTGGCATCCTTGGCATTTTGGTCATCATTATATCCATCTCGGCCATCGTCCGCTTTTTTCACATATCCACCGACATCCGGCGGATTGCCAAGAGCCAGGAACAGAACCTCGACCTCCAACGCCGCATCTGTCGCCAACTCGAAGAGTTGATTTCCCGCACCGGAACGGCCCTTCCACCCAAAGACTGATTGCAGAACCTCCAACTATCCTGTGTTCCACCGTTTTTGAGGTTTGAGATCTCAAACACATTGGGCTTACGTGTTTTTTGGGGGCGGGATGGCACTCAGACCTCTCTGAGACCCTCCGTTTTCTCTTCCCGGATCTCAGAGCAATGCCAGTACGGTTTTCGCAGAATATTGAAATACGGCGGCTTACAAGGCATTGGCGGAGAGGGAGGGATTCGAACCCTCGGAACCCTTACGAGTTCACACGCTTTCGAGGCGCGCTCCTTCAACCACTCGGACACCTCTCCGCAGGTTGCCGAACCGGACGGGCGTCCGGCCGACTATATGGGGCGGAAGTTTAGCCCGCCGCAGGGGGCTTGTCAATAGCGGTGAGGGCCGAATGTCGCAGCGACTTCCGGGGGCGGGAGCGAGGTCTTGAACCGGAGCGCTTTATGCCCAGTAAATCAGTTTGGTCTCGAAGGGCGAGGCCATGTTCTTGTGATGGGGCAGAATCCGGATGGCGAAACCGAAGCGGCCGGATGTGGAGGCGATCAGAGATCCCTTGAAGTGGTGGACGCCGTCGTCGGACCGGTCGTACTGGAGGCTGATCTCCGAGGCATCGGTGATCTCTCTCTTGTTGTTCAGTTCACCGTGGTAGACCTGGACCACGACTTCATCGGGTTTGATTTCGCCGAGGCGGATGGTGGCTTCGATGGGCAGGGGCTTGCCCGCAAAGACTTCCTCTTCGGTGGGCGCCTTCAGGTCCACGAGGTTCACCCCGCCCCAGTGTTGGCGGATTTTCCGCTTCCACTCGGCCAGTTCCCGGGCACCTGCCAGGTCATCGGAGGTCAGTTTGACACCAGCGCTGGCGGCGCCCATATAAGGCCCCTTGATATAGTCATTTACCATCCGGGTCGCACTGAACTGAGCGCACAGGTTTTGGATGGAGGATTTCATGCGTCGCACCCAGGCCCGGGGAATGCCGTCGGCCGCGCGATCGTAGAACTCAGGGATCACTTCCTTCTCGAGGAGGTTATAGAAGGCCGCGCTCTCGATGGAGTCCTGAAGATTGAGATCCTGGTACTCCTCTCCTTGGCCAATCGCCCAGCCAAGGGACGGATCGTAGCCTTCGCACCACCACCCATCGAGGATGCTGAAGTTCAGGGCGCCGTTGGCGGCCGCTTTCATGCCGCTCGTGCCGCTGGCCTCGAGGGGCCGCCGTGGAGTGTTGAGCCACACGTCCACGCCTTGAACCAGATAGCGGGCAACGTTCATGTCGTAGTCTTCGATGAAGACAAACCGGCGACGGATTGCCGGATCGCGCATGAAGTGGACGAGTTCGCGAATGATTTCCTTGGCCATGGTGTCGGCGGGGTGCGCTTTGCCGGCGATGATGAACTGGACGGGGCGGTCTTTGTCCGCCATGAGTTTCTTCAGCCGCTCTGCGTCGCGCAGGATCAGTGTTCCGCGTTTGTAGAGGGCGAAACGACGGGCGAAGCCGATGGTAAGAGCCTCGGGATCGAGAACTTCTTCGGCTTGGGCCAGTTCCGACTGGGGCGCTCCGCGATGGCGGAGCTGGTCGTGCAGGCACCGGCGGCTGAAAGCCACCAGGCGCTCGCGGCGTCTTTCATGGGTGCGCCAGAGCTCGGAGTCGGGGATGGATTCAGCCCGGCGCCACAGTCCGGTGTCGGTCGGGTCGGTGGACCACTGGGGGCCCAGGTAACGGTCGTAGAGGTTGCCCATTTCCTGGGAGATCCAGCCGCGGGTGTGCACGCCGTTGGTGATGGAGGAGATGGGGATCTCGCTCTCGGGAAGGCCGGGCCAGACCCGCTGCCACATATGCCGGGAGACGTGGCCGTGCAGCTCGCTGACGCCGTTGGCATGAGAGGACATGTTGAGGGCCAGAACCGTCATGTTGAAGGGCTCGTTGCGGTCGTCGGGATTCTGGCGGCCCAAAGCGAGAAGACGGTCGATGTCGATGCCGAGCTCTCTGACATAATCGCGGAAGTAATGATCAATCGCTGCGGGGGTAAAAGTGTCGTTGCCGGCGGGGACGGGCGTGTGGGTGGTGAAAACGTTGTTGGCGCGCGAGGCCTCGAGGGCGGTCTCGAAATCGACGCCGTATTCCTTGATGAACAGCCGGGCCCGTTCGAGGGATTGAAAGGCGGAATGGCCCTCGTTCATGTGGAAAATATCGGGCCGGTATCCGGCGGCCACCAGGGCGCGGACGCCGCCGATGCCCATCAGGATCTCCTGCCGGATCCGCAGTTCGTGGTCTCCGCCGTAAAGCTGAGCGGTGATTTCCCGGTCCTCGGGGCTATTCTCGGGCACGTTGGCGTCGAGGAGAATAACAACCGAACGGCCCACTTCCATCTTCCAGAGCTGAACGGCCACTTTGCGGCCAGGAAAGTCCACCTGAACCTTCAGGGGTTGGCCCTGCTCGTCATTGAGAACCCGCACGGGCAGGTTGTAGAAGTTGTTTTCCGGGTAGACTTCCTGCTGCCAGCCATCTGGATTAAGGTACTGCCGGAAGTAGCCCTGACGATAGAGGAGGCTCACACCAATCATGGGCAGGCCGAGATCGCTGGCCGCCTTGAGGTGGTCTCCCGAAAGAACACCGAGGCCGCCGGAGTAGATAGGCACGGACTCGACGATGCCGAACTCGAAGGTGAAATATCCCAGGGTGAGGGCCTGGGGACCGCCGTAGGTCTGGTTGAACCAGTTGGGGCCGGTCATATAGGCCTGGAATTCGCTCCAGGCATGCTCGAGATGCGCGATAAAGCCGTCGTCGCGGGCCACTTCTTCCAAGCGGTCCTGCTTGATGCGGCCAAGCATCTCGACCGGGTTGTGATGCGTTTCTTGCCACAGATCCTGGTCCAGGCGCTGAAACAGGCCCAGACAGCCCGGATTCCAGCACCAGCGCAGGTTATAGGCCAGATCGGTCAAGTGCTCCAGCGGCTTCGGCAGGCACGGCACAACGGTGAATGTATTAACTTTCATTCAGAAAGCCTTTCAGGCAGAACAACGCGGGATAGGGGGGGAGAAAGGAAATGCGACCGGACGATTGCGCACAGGACCGCCTCGCCCGCCCCGAGCACTATTACTATCGGCAGAAAACGCACGCGCGTAAAGCGGAAAAAGCCCGGCCGCAGAAAACTCCTTGACCCTACACGGACGAAACGAGGAGGTGCGCGCAGTGCCCGGCAGGCGATTCCTGGCCCGATTTTGGGATTTGGGCTGGTCTTTCTTGCGTTTCGGGGCTTCACGAGCCCGCCAAGGCGTGATCGGCCCTTCTATGGCGAAGGCTCCTTTCCTCCGCGCTTCACTGCTCCCGGATTCCGGCCCCCACGATCCGGACAAGGACCACTTCGGGCGGTGCGAGAACGCGAAAGGGAGGGCCCCAGGTCCCCGAACCGGTCGTAACGTACATCTCGGCTCGCTCGCCAAGACTGTGCCAGCCCACGCCGTAGTCGAAGAAAAGGCCAACGAGGCAACCGAATGGGAAGATCTGTCCGCCGTGAACGTGGCCGGAAAGCTGGAGGTCGAAGCGGGGCAGAGACTTCTTGAGGACAACGGGACGGTGCTTAAGAAAGATAACGTATCGCTCCGAGCCCGCAGGTGGCAGAGCCGCATCCTCATCGGCCGCGGAGGCGTGGCTGCCGCCATGTCCCGGATCGTCCACTCCCGCGACATACAGATAGTCGCCGATGGCTACCCCCGAGGCGCGAAGGAGGGGAGGAAACCCGGCGGCCTCGTGGAACTCGATGCTCTTGTCAATCCCTACATAAAATTCATGATTGCCCATGATAGCGATTTTGCCCAGGGGCGGTCGAATTTCGGCAAGCAGGGCGGCCTCTTTCTCCAGTTGATCCAGCCCCAGGTCGATCAGATCCCCCGTGCTGATGAGAAGGTCGGGCCGGGCCTCGTTGACGCGTTTCAGAATTCGACTGAGCTGGCCCTTACGCAGGATCAGGCTGAGGTGCACATCGGAAATCTGCGCAATGCGGATCTCGACGCCTGAGGGGAGCTTGTCAGTTTCGATGACCTTCTCGCGAAGCCGGACCGAGCGCGCCTCGATCACGCCCCACATACTCGCCAGCGCGATTGCGGCGATAACGATCCCGAAAAGAACGCGGGGGGACAGGGCCAACGATCCGGTGACCCAAGGCGTTCGGGCCAGTCCCCAGGCGAACAGGTTCCACAGGTCCAGGAGGATTCCCATGCACAAAAACCAGAAAATCCACGCGAACCAGGCGTAAGTCAAGAAGGTGAAACTCTGCGCAAGAAAAAAAGGCAGCCGACCGCTGAAGGCCCGGACCCCCATCGGCGCCAGAAGCATGAAAAGGCTCAGGCTGGCGGGAATGATGATTCCCAGCGCTCCCGGAAACGCCCGGTGCGCCTTCCAGACAAAATAAACATGAACGCCGCCGTAAAGCAGAAAGTAACTGAGAAAGAACAGGAACATGAAGGCTTTCGACCCGTCTTTACGCTCGGGCTCTACAACTGCTTGGCCTGCTTCTTCTTCAGCTCTTCCACGACCAGACGGACCTCCTGGGCCCGCTCCTTCGGAATCACCAGAATGCCATCGCGCGAGACGATGATCGCCAGCCCCTCCACCCCGATGACCCCCACCGCCATTTCTTTCGCGCCGGGTTCGTTGTACACGATGCAGTCTCGCGCATCCACGAGCACCGGCTCGCCCACCGCCACGTTCCCGTCGCTGTCATGCTCGCGGGTGCGGTCCAGGGCGTCCCAGGAACCGATGTCATCCCATTCGAAATCGGCCCGCGCCATCAGGACCTTTCCGGCTTTTTCCATCAGGGCGTAGTCGATCGAGATATTCGCCAGCGACTCGAAGATCCGTTCAGCCTGTTCGAGATCCTCGTCCTGCAGGCATCGGGTGAGAACGCGGATGGCGGCGGCATGGGCCGGACTGGCTTCCTCGATTTCGAGAAGAAACCGCGAGACCGTCCAGAAAAACATGCCACTGTTCCAGTAGAAACGTCCGGTGCAGAGAAACTCGGCCGCGGCCTCAGCGTCCGGCTTCTCGCGAAAGGCCGCTACCGGGTAGACCGCCGTCCCCGAGCCCGGGTTGATCGGCTCCACGCCCTCGCCCACCTCGATATAGCCAAAACCGGTCTCGGGCCGATTCGGAGAGACGCCCAGCACCACCAGCGCGTCTTCCTTTCGGGCCGCTTCCATCGCGACCGAAATCGTCTCGCGGAAACGCTCTCCGTCGGGAACCAGGTGGTCCGCCGAGAGGATTGCCATGGTCATGTCGCCCGCATCTTCGCCGTATCGTGCCTGGATCTCGGCCACGACCCAGGCAAGGCAGCCCGCCGTGTTGCGTTTGCAGGGCTCCGCCAGCACATTCTCGTCCGGCACGCCCGCCCCGCCCCGGCGAATCGGGTCCTGCAGAAGGCGGGATGTTGCGATAAAGGTGTGCTCGGGCGCAATCAGGGGCGCGATGCGGTCCACGGTAGTCTCGAGCAGGTTTCGTTCGGGGTGAGTCAAACGCAGAAGTTGCTTGGGGTGAAGCCTGCGCGAAAGAGGCCAGAATCGCTCGCCCGAGCCGCCCGCCATAATGACGCAGATATGCCCGCTCGCATTCTGTTCGGTCATGGTATATCCCTCAGTCACGGATTTTCTTCTTCAGATCCGGCATGGTGTGGGGCTTGTCCGCCTCGACATAGCGCGATTCATTGCCGGTGGCGGTCACGTTCTCATACACACCGCTGTCGCGCCGGACCAGTTTGGTAAAGCCCATGTTCTTGAGCTGCGAATCGCTCGTGGGTGTGCTGACGAAAACCCGGCTGATGAGACGTTTGAGTTCCCCGCCGCACCGAGGACAGGCCTTCAGCGCCTCGTCCTGCATCGAATGCTCGACCTGAAACACCTTGCCCAGCGCGCAGGCCTTGCCGATATGTTCATACTCGTATAGTGCCATTTCTCCTCCACGAATCAGACCACTTGCCCTATTCTGCCACGAGCCCGACCTTCTGCCAACCCGGAACGCCGGATTCAGCGATCGGGGGTGGCCAATGCCATGTGGAAATCCTTCAGACGCAGCCGGGCGAGAGCCAGAAGATCGAGAGCCCGCGCGCGATCGTTCCCCCGAAGCGCCATCAGGGCATCGCGACAGAAAGAGGCGATCTCACGCGCATACTCCGGTCTTTCCGGCAGCCCCAGTTCGATCAGAATGATCGGCGTGCGTTCCTCTCCCTCCCGCCGCATCAGAATCTCACATGCCACGGCCTCGACCGGACGGGGCAGATACAGAACCTCGTGCCGGGGCGTGTCCGCGTCTAACAGCCGGTTGCAGTGGAAAACCCGCCGGTTGCCCCGAGAATCCTCCAGAGTGACCTCCACCACATGCATCTCGCCGCGCAACGGCGTAAGACGAACCGCGCCCACCCCGCCAACCGGCCGGTCCAACGGCATGGTACGGTGGTCCAGACCTTCCGTCTCAACCCGTTTCTTGGCCAACCGGACCCAGCGATAGGGAACGCTCCCGGCCATGATCCGGCTGATCTGTTCCGCATAGAGAGCTACCTGTTCGATGGCGAAAGCGGCCCTCTCGACTTCTTTCAGCGACGGGGTGGTCCCCGAATCAGGGCTGAGAAATCGACCCGCCTCTCCCAGGATTGCCTCCGCCTCTCCCAATCCAAGCGGCCCGCCGGGGACAAGGACGGCGTCTTCCCCGTCGCCCGAAGGCAGGACCTGGGGTTGGATCTCCTCGACAGTCGGCTGCTGGCCCAGTGGCAGGGGGGCCGGGTCGGGAGGCAAATCCTGGCCGGAGGAAAAAGGGCTCCACAACAGAAGAAAGGCCAGAATAAACCCGCGCCCCGCCCCCGAACCAATACGGGACGGAGATGTCCGTCGGACAGAACAAAGTGTGGGTCTGGCGGCCATAGCGCGTCTCCCGTCGGCCCGATTATTGTAGAAAGGCTCATTCCGCCGCGTCAAGGGAATCCTATCGGCCGCACGGGGTCCGTCGCGGCGATGGAAGGACGGAGAAGGCGCACGACAAGCCCGGAGCCCTCCGGCTATGATCCAGATTCCTGTTGACAAGGCTTGTCGGGCCGCCTTAAATCAGAGAGGGAAAGAAGGACCGTCGGCCGTCCCGGCGCCCGGGGCGCAAGGACTCGCCGCAGGCGCAAAGAAGGTTGCTTGCATCGCGCCTCACCCGAGCCGAACGTCCTGATTTCCCGATTCCCATATTCCCGGCCAAGGGAGGCCATTCCCCCATGAAACAGCGCTTGTTCCCGTCCCTCTTCAAGACCTTGCTCCCGCTCCTGATCGTTGCCGCACTGATGACGAGCTGCAAGACCAACCGTCCCAAGAAATGGTATGAGTTCTGGCTGAAAGAAGCAAAACCCTCCACCGTATACTCGCCTCCCGAAATCGTTCTCCCGCCACCTCCCGACATTGAGCCCTTCGGCCTCGGCGATACGACCCCCCTCGGCGAAAACATGCTCGACGACACCGGCTCTCTGCGTGAGGTCCGCCCCGTCGCCACCGAAGCATCCGTGGTTTCCGAACTCCAGACGGTGCATTTCGCCTATGACAGCTATTCGCTGAGCCCCGAGTCGCAGCGCCTGCTCGAGCAAAACGCCCAGTGGGTCCAAGAACATCCCGGCCTGACCGTTCAAATCGAGGGCCATTGCGATGAGCGCGGATCCATCGAGTACAATCTCAATCTCGGCCAGAAACGGGCCAGCGCCGTGCGCGAATACCTCGTTCGAATGGGAGTGGACCCGAACCGCCTGACCACGATTTCCTATGGCGAGGAACGCATGCTGGACTCGAGCGGAACCGATGAGGCCCATGCCCAAAATCGACGCGCCCAGTTCCTCATTTACTAGGGCGCCCTGGAGGCTTTTCATGCGTGAACGATTTCGACTCCCCGTTCTTCCGGACGGAGTCTCTTGTCTCTTTGCGGCGTTGCTCCCCGCTCTGCTCCTGTTCGTTGGCTGCACGGCCACCTCTCCCCAAGTGCAGGATCTGCGCTCGGATGTCAACGACATCAAACTCACACTGAATCAGTTGCAGGCCGACCAGGCCGACCAGATGCAGCGCCTGCAGTTGACCCTCAACCAGATGCAGCGCGACGTCCAGGGCCAGGGAAATTTGCTCGACACCCTCCGGGAAGACCTCATGCAGGATCTCGCGACGTTGCGTGGATCTGCTCCTGCTCCCGCTCCCTCCCCCGGGCCCGCCGTGCGAAACACCGCCGAGGAACTCCTCCTTCAGGGACATGAGGCATATTCGCGCGGAGACTATGACCC
>JABMPG010000421.1 GCA_013203855.1 bacterium | reverse complement strand
TTGCCCTTGGGCCGTCCTCGCTTGCGCGCCTTCAGGGCCTTGCCGCCGCCTTCCTCTCCTTCAGATGAGTTAACGCGAACAGTTGCCCCAGCGTAACAGGTTCGTCACTCATCAGCGCGGGGGTTACATCGACCTCGTATTTCTTTTCGAGGTCGATAGCCAGAGTCTCCAACTCGAGACAATCCACGCCGAAGTCATACGCCGGATACTTCATGTTGTAGATATCAACCACTTGATCATCGGGTCGAAGCTGAAGACGGCGCTTCCTGAAGAACCCGAATGCTTCGACAAAAACGTCGAGAAACGCCCGAATCTCCTCTTTGGAGGCATCCGGAAATCGGCGCCGCCAGCGAATCCCCGTGCAGGGCCGAAACCAGAACTTTTTCTTGAACCGCCAATAGGTCAGAATCCCCGTCAGGGCACAAAACGCACACCATGCCGCAGCAAATCCGATGAAGGGAGAATCGAGTATATCCATAGCGCTTTCCCTCCTGCTCTCCGGGGAGTCCGAATCACGCCCCCAGCGGCCTGCTGATGACCTGTCGCAAGGAGACCGACCCGGAGTCCGATTTCCCGACCGTGACAGCCTCTTCGGTGAACGCCGCAAGCAGGATTTCCCGTGCGCCCGTGCGCGAGTAGTCGTAGGTGATATAGATCTTACCGTCTGCCGCCTGTTGGCCATCGGGGTAGGAAATGCCCTCGCGCTCGTCAAGCAGCAGCCCGCCTTCCCAGGTCGCCCCGTCATCCTCGGAGTAATAGGCCGTCAGATGCGATCGCCCGGTCTTCTCGCCGATGGGGCCATGCTTGATGAGAAGCAGCCTGCCCGACTCGAGCCGCCGAATGAAAAAGCGGGACGATGTGTGCAGGATCGAAGAGGGCATCAAAGCCCTCCACGTCCGGCCCCGGTCGGTCGAAACGCTTTCACCGATCCCGTATTTCGTCCGGACCAGCATCCAGAGCGAACCGTCTTTCCGCTCGACGATCATGTGTTCGTCGAACTGGCGGTCCGCCTCGGGCACGTCGCAGGCCCCGCGCACCATCCAGGTCCGGCCCTGATCCTCGGACACGACCGCCTTCGCGCTGTCGGCCGTGAGCCGCCAGGTGGAGGCGGGCAGCATCCACTCGCCGGAGGAGAGCACGAGGGGCTTGCACATCATCACGCCGTCGGTAAGCCGCCGGGGCGCGGACCAAGACGTCCCAGGAGATTCGGGATCGTCGGCCGTCATGGCCCATACGCCGCCGATCGTGCTGTCGCCGCCGATATGCTGGGCCCAGAACGACCAAAGCCGCCCGTCCGGATCCACCCACAGTTCGGGGTCGAAAGCGCGCACGGGGCCTGGGCCGTCCGGATCGATGATCAGCACCTCCTCCCAGGAGCGACCATCGTCTGCGCTCGTGGCGAGGACGACATAGTTGTTCAGGTCTTCCCCCGGAGTCGGGCCTGCATACCAAGTGGCCCAGAGCCGGCCCTTGGGCGTGACGGCCACGCTGGGAACGCCCTGAAAGGCGCGATTCCCGATGGAGTGCTCGGGGTCGGGCTTTCCGACGAATCGGGGAGGGACGAGAAATGGCGGTCTTTCGGGAGTCTGGTTTGTCGACATTGATAGGGAATTCCTTCCGTAGTTGTAGCACTCTGTCATCCGTGAAACCGAAAACTGCGAGCAACAGCACGCCCGGGAATCCGGACGTAGGGCTTCTTAGGGATCTTCCAGAGGGCGATACCCGATAGTGTTTTCAGAGAAGTCACCTCCCAGGGATGTGCTCCCGCGCTTCTCCGCAGAGATAGAGACAGAAACTGAAGGGAGGCTTCTGCCAGTGTTCCTTGACCACAGACCATCCCGTTTGGTGGAACAGGTCCGCCAATTCCTGGTTGTTCAGGCGACAGACGTGATCGTCTTCGAGCATTTGGGAGCCGGGCAGAAGTCGGCCTGCTACCCGACGCCCGATGGCGGCCATCGTTTTCCGGATGCCCTCTCTCTGAACCTTTTCCCTGAGCCCGGCGAGAGTCGTCCGATTTCGACGAAGTCTTTCGACGATGGCCAGCCCCACCAGCAGGCGTCCGCCCGGGCGGCAGCAGCGGTGGGCCTCGACAAAGGCGAGATAGGGATCGGCGAAATGATCGACCACTGAGCGCATGTGTACCCAGTCGAAGGAATGGGTTCGGAAAGGCAGAAACTCCGCATGAGCGGCAAGAAAATTGCAGGGCTCGCGCAGGGAAGGATAGGCGCGAAGCAGGTTTTTCTGGCGATCCATGTTTCGGAAGACCCCGAGGTAGGGATCGACGGACACGTACAGGCTGGTGTCATCTTTGAGGTAAGCCTTTAGCCATCTCAGGCTACTACGCTTGATGGATATCACAACCCTCCCCGATGAGGAAGTAGAATGTATCTCCGCAAGCATCTTTCTTGCGCGCTCGATGGAAGCGTTGCGGGG
>JABMPG010000420.1 GCA_013203855.1 bacterium | reverse complement strand
TCGATTGGGATGGGGCGGGTGGCTCCGACACGGGTAATTTCGCGCTGCTCGATGACGCGCAGGAGTTTCACCTGGGTGGCGAGGGGTATCTCCGCCAGTTCATCGAGAAAGACGGTGCCTCCTTCGGCGCTTTCGAACTGGCCGATCCGCCGCTGGTCGGCTCCAGTGTAAGCGCCTTTTTCGTGGCCGAATAATTCGCTTTCCAGCAGGGTCTCGGGCAGAGCGGCGCAATGGATCGGGACAAAGGGGCCAGCGGCGCGGGGGGAGTTGAAATGCAGGGCGCGGGCGATCAATTCCTTGCCGGTTCCGCTCTCGCCTTCGATCAGAACCGATGCTCGGGAGCGGGCGACCATTCGGGCCTGATCTACGATGTCCAGCATGGCCCGGCTCACGCCGATCACGCCCTCGAACTTGAACTTGTCCACTAGAAGGCCCTGCAACTCATCTGTTTTGACCTGGAGGGCCCGGATCTCGAAGGCTTTCTCGACCTTGGCCACCAAGCCGTTGGGATGGACCGGTTTGGTGATGTAGTCGAAGGCGCCCCGGCGCATGGCTTCGACCGCCGTTTCGATGGTGCCATAGGCCGTGACGACGATGGAGACAGCGGGCTGAGGCCCCGCAGAGGAAGCGCGGACGACCTCCAGACCGTCCACATCGGGCATCTTCAGGTCGGTCAGGACCACATCCACGGGCTCGTCGCGCAAGATCCGCAGAGCTTCGGCACCGCTAGAGGCGGTCAGGAGTTCGTAGGGCTTGCGCGAAAACAGGAGCGAATAAGCGTCGAGATTCGCACGGTCATCGTCGACGATCAGTAGGGTATGGCGGTCAGTCACGTCTTGCTCGCTCTCGATTTGATTCGGCCGGGTCGGGTCTGGCGACTTCGTCGGAACGCAGGGGTTCCTTCTCACGCTTGGCGTCGACCTTGGAGTAAGCCTCGGAATCGGCAAGGTTCTCATATTCCTCCGGCGGAAAGACGCCCGATTTCAGGTTTTCCAGTTCGACAACTCCGAAGGAGAAAATGAACCGGCTGGCCTGGGAGACAGCAAGATTGGTCAGCCGCACGTCCTCGGGTTTCAGCAGGATGAGAAAGCCGGTGGTCGGGTTGGGCGTGCTGGGGAGGAAGACGTTGACGAGGGTCTCGCCGGTCTGGGTGTCATGACTAACGCCGGTGAAAAACGCGACGCACCATGCGTCTTTGCGGGGATATTCCACCAGAACCACTTTCTTGAACGCGCTCGATTTCGGGCGGGAGAGAATCTCGACAAGCTGTTTGATGGTGTTGTAGACAAAGAGGGCCCCGGGGACATGGCGCAGAATTCTCTCGCCGATGCCGATATAGCGACGGCCGAAAAGGGTGGCGGAGAGGAGCCCCACGAGGTAGAGGATGAAGAGCACCAGCAGAATGGAAACGGAGAGGGCGAAGTAGTCGACGTACCAGGCGAATTCCTGGGTCTCGGGACTGTAGAAAGTCTCGAGGTGAGCGAACCAGCCCTGGTCCTTTCCCCATCTGAGGAAATCAAGGATCGGCTCGCTGAGCAGTTCTTTGCCGAAGTTCACGAGACGGACCAGGATGTAGAACGTCAGTCCGAAAGGCGCGAAGACGACGAGGCCGATCAAAAAGCGCCCACGGATATGCCGCTTGAGTTTCTTGTAGGTTTCAGACATCTCTAGCTGTCGCCCCTCCAGAGCGTTCGTGCTGTCGCACGAAAAACCCTATTAGACTACTCGATAGCGCTAATCAACGCCATTGCTTTCCGGTCTCGGGAAGTGTGACCTCCACGCGCAGTCCGCCGGTCTCGGCATTTCGGGCGGATATCTCGCCGCCATGGGAGTCGATAATGGCCCGCGCGATAGACAAACCGAAACCGCTTCCCGCAGCCTTGGTGGTATGAAAGACCTCGAAAATCCGCCCCACCTCCCCTTCGGCCACACCGGGGCCGGAATCCTGAACCCACAGCAGCCACTGGGCGGATTCGCGCCGTCCGCCGATCTCGATCCGGCGCCGCTCGGCGGGGGTTTTGTCCGCCATGGCCTGCAGGGCGTTGAGCACGATATTGTACAACACCTGGCGCAGCCCTGAAAAGTCCGCTTTCAGCCAGTTGTCGTCGGGCAGATTGACCTCCACGCGGGTCTGCGTTTCCACCAGTTGGGGGGCCAGAAGTTCCAGCACCTCGTCGACCACCGGCTGCAGACGTGTTCTTTCGCAGCGGCTCATATCGGGTCGGGCGAACTGCATAAAATTGGTGACGCTCTGATTGAGCCGGTCGGCTTCGCGACGCAGAAGTTTGATCGCCCTGCGGACCAGGTCGGTCGATCCGGCCTCGCCCGCCGCCAGTTCCTCGTCGGCGACGGAGAGATTGACGGCCATGGCGTTGAGTGGGTTTCGAATTTCATGGGCGAGGCCCGAAGCGAGGGTGCCGACGTAGGCCATTCGGTCCAGGCGTTCGTTTTCCTGCATGAGAAACATCTGGCGCTTGAACAGTCTCGCGGTCAGGTAGAGACCTAGGGCGAGGACGCCGAAAAAGGCGAGGAGGGCGCTCCAGAGATGGCGGGTTATCTGGCCGGCGGTCAACTCCAAATCCCGGTAAATGGCGCTTTCAGAGATCAGCAGACGCATGCTACCCACCGGCGTGTCGTGGCGCACCACGGGCACTTCGATGCTGCGCATCAGGGGATGGCGGTCTTTCAAGAGCACTTCGATATGATCGAAATCGCTGATGTCAAAACTGGCCTCGTGGCCTTCGTCGGAGCGGCGCATACGGATCATGTCCGGGTTCATGCCGCTGTGGGAGAGCACGAGGTTTCCCTCGGGGTCGAAGAAGCAGACCACCATGATGTTCTCGTTCTTGCGGACGATGATTTCCATCTCGCGCGCGACGAGGGGCACGGTATCTTCTCCAGCCTCGCCTTCTTCTTCCAGCCTCTGCTGCATTTCCTCGCCCGCTTCCCGGGCCAGGAGC
>JABMPG010000419.1 GCA_013203855.1 bacterium | reverse complement strand
GGCGAGGTCGCTTCGGTATCCTCGATGAAATCGCCAAAGTGCGAATCGCCGTCCTCGCCGATGGGCGTTTCGAGCGAAATCGGCTGCTGGGCAATCTTGAAGATCTTCCGCACCTTATCCACCGGCTGCTCCATCTTCTCGGCGATCTCTTCCGGGGTCGGCTCCCGGCCCAGTTCCTGGACCAGGTACCGCGAAACGCGGGAAAGTTTGTTGATCGTCTCTATCATGTGGACCGGGATCCGGATCGTCCGGGCCTGATCGGCGATGGCGCGCGTTACGGCCTGACGGATCCACCATGTCGCATAGGTGCTGAACTTGTAGCCGCGCTGGTATTCGAACTTGTCCACGGCGCGCATCAGGCCGATGTTGCCTTCCTGGATCAAGTCCAGAAACGACAGACCGCGGCTGGTGTACTTCTTCGCGATCGACACGACAAGCCGAAGGTTCGCCTCGACTACCTTCATCTTCGCGTCATGAGCCTTGCGCTCGCCCTTGTGGACATTCTCCACGATCTCCTCGAGTTCCTCGAACGTGTTCCGGCTCTCCTTTTCCAGGCGCTTGATCATGCGTTGAGCTGTGCGGACCCGCTTGTCGAAGGAGATGAAATCGTCGAGTTCGAAACCGTGTTTCTTCTTGAGTTGCTTGGCCTGGGCCGAATTCTTTTTCGTCCGCTTCACGATCCGCCGTAGGTCCTGCTCGCTCAGCATGGTCTGGACCAGGATCTGATTGATTTCTTTCTGGCCGCTGTCGATCTGCTCGTGGGCCTCTTTGATGCGGGCGGCGATCTCTTCGATGATGCTGAAGTTCAGATCCACCTTCAGAAGACGTTCATAGTTGTCCTGCCGCAGGTTCTTCAGCGAGGTGACCAGGCTCTTCTTGCGTTTGGGCGTGATCGTCGGGTCATGCAGATGCTCTATGCACTTGAAGATCTTCTCGTAGTTGTGATCGATCGCCGTGAACTGCTCCAGGACTCATTGACCCGCTTGGAACGGACCGACGCGTTCGATTCATCCACGTTTGGGCGCAACAGATCGTTCAGATTGAGGGCGCCCGACTCGAGCCTCATAGCCAGACGTTTGATCTCCCGATCCGTTGCGCTCGCCTTCGAGATCGCCTCGCAGATCTCCATCCGCCCTTGTTCGATCCGCTTGGCGAGCGTGATCTCCTCATCACGAGACAACAAAGGCACCTTCCCCATCTCCATCAGGTAGAGACGCACGGGATCGTCGATCTTCGCGTTATCCGCGGGATCCGTGTCTTCCTGGTAAAGCGCGGACGAAAGATTCTTCTGGTCCACGACCGGTTTCTTTTTCGGCTTGCCCGGGATCGGTTCCTCCTCCTCCTCACCGATGACGTCGATGTCCGCCTCCTCCAGTTCGCTGAGGAGGCGCTCCATCACGCCCGTGCTCACGTCGTTCGGCAGAGAATCATTGATCTCCTCATAGGTCAGGTGACCCTTTTCCTTGCCTTGGGAAATGAGTTCCCCGAATTCCTTCTCCAGGATATTGCTGTCGGTGTCCGCAGTCAATGGATCTACCTCCCTCTCTTGTCTATCGATCTCCGGGCCTTGTTTCCGGTCCGGCGCTTTTCCTTGCTTATTTCCGCTGGGCGTCAAGTCGTGTCATCCCCTCAGTATTTGACCTGCGAGCAGGGATTCTCTTTGGTCGCTCGACTTCGTCCCTCCACCCGGTTGTGGAGATTCCGCATCTGCTCCTCTACCAGTCCCGGGATCTCATCTTGGCGGCCCGAGCGGATCAGGTCCTGAATCCGAGCCTGAAGCCGCCGATTCTCCGTCCGCTGGAAATCCGATTCCAGAATGCCCATCAGATGCTCGGACACCGCGACATAATCCTCCGCCAGAGGCTCCTCCGAACTGAAAACCACCGATTCCAGAAACTTCTGGTGGTCCGGAGACTCGGCCCTCTCGGTCAGGGCCCGCCAAACGTCCGAAACCGAGTCCTCAAGAGCCAGAATGTTTCCGACCCAGTACCGCGCCAGCGGGTGGGTGAGCCACTCCAAGCGCAGTCGTTCCCGGACAATCAGCCGCGCCTCGACATGGTCCAACAGAATCAGCAACAGCCCCGCTTCCCGGCGCGGAGCCGGCTCCGTGCTGATTTCGAACGCAGGACTTATGCCCGTTTCGTATCCCAAATCCTGCGGAAAATCCGGCTCCTCAAACGGAACGTCCGGAATTGGCTCCGCTTCCCGTACTGGGGCCTTCGAGGACCGCTTCTCCATCTGTTTCAGGCGCTTCCGCAGATACTGCCGCAGAGCCCCTTCCTCTATCCCTAGCTCTGCCGCCAACTTCACTACATAACCATCGAAAACGATCGGCTCCTCGATCGCGCTCAGAACCGGCTCGAAAAGTCCCACCATGCCCAATCGCGCCTCGGGAGAATCGCTCTCGAAGCGTTTGTGAGCCTGCAAGACCAGAAAATCAAAGAACGGCGGCGCATGCTCGATCAGACGGCACAGCGCCTCAGGACCTTCCTTTTTCGCGTAACTGTCCGGATCTTCGCCCTCTGGCAGAATGCCGACCCGAACTGTCAGCACCGCCTTGACCAGACCCTCAAGCCCTCTCAGAATCGCCTTGATCCCCGCCTCATCTCCGTCATAGAGAAAGACCGCCACATCGGTGTACCGCTTCAGAAGCCGGGCCTGATCCTCTGTCAGGGACGTCCCCATCGAGGCAACCGCCTCCGTAACCCCCGCCTGATGGCAGGCGATCACGTCCATGTACCCCTCGACAAGCACTGCTGGCCGCTTCTGCCGCGTCAAACTGTCGCGGGCCTGCGACAGGCCGTATAGTTCCCGCCCCTTCTGAAACAGCCCCGTCTCCGGCGTGTTCAGGTATTTCGGCCCCTCGCCCTCGAAAAGACGCCCGCCGAAAGCGATCACGCCGCCCCGGGCGTTCCAGATCGGGAAAACCAGCCGATCCCGCAGGTAATCCCGAAAACCCTCCCCTGATTTCTTCGGAATGGCCACGCCTGCCTGGACCATCGACTCCTCGGCGTACCCCTTCCCTTTCAGAAAACGGATCAGACCGTCCCAATCCTCCCCCGCCACTCCCAGTCCGAAAGCCTCGACGGTGGCAGGTGACAGGCCTCGCTCGGCCAGGTACCTCCGGCCATGAGCGCCATAGTTGGCATCCCGCAACCGGCCCTGATAATACTCTGCGGTCCGCTCCAGGATCTCGCTCAGCGTCTGCCGTTTGCGGACGGCCTCATCCTCCTGACTGCGCCCCTGAAAACGAGGCATCTCCAGGCCGTAGCGCTTTGCGAGAATCTCCAGGGCCTCCCGGAAATCGACCCGTTCGGCTTCCTGGACGAAAGAGATGACATCGCCGCCTTTTCCGCAACCGAAGCACTTGAAAATCTGCTTGCCGGGATGGACGTTGAAAGACGGTGTCTTCTCCTGGTGAAAGGGACAACACGCCTTCAGGTTCGCCCCCGCCCGACGCAGCTCGACATACTGCCCCACGACCTCAGCAATATCCGCGGCGGCGCGAATCTGCTCGGCAAAATCACGATAGGAAGAAGTGGTCATCGGCACCCGAAACGATACTTGTTTTTGTGTTCGTGCCCTCGCCTTTCCTGGCAAGGGTCCTTCCTAAACGTATCATTAAACCATAAAGCAAAGACCTTGTCAACCCGGGCAAGATGGGCGACATTCGCCAAAGTGCCTTCAGGCTGCCCCTTGATGTCCATACCAAGGTACGCTGAAACGCGCGATCAGCTCCGCAAGACGCTCCTCCCGGACGATCCTTCCCTTGAAAATCGCCAGAAACCAGAACCTTGCCTCCGCTCAAATAGATACCTCACCAATTTGACTCTACCACAAGAGCCCCCCACCGCAAGCCCAAAAAG
>JABMPG010000418.1 GCA_013203855.1 bacterium | reverse complement strand
CGTAGGGGTAGTCCGTGTCCTGCTGGGTCGAACTGCCCGTGAGATCCATGGTCACGGTCGCGCCGGACTCGGGTCCGCCCGTCAGGCAGACGTAGAGCGAGTCGTTCCCAAAGGGAGACCGGATTCGGAAAGCGTGCAATTCCTCCCAGGTCCCCGGCAGGTCGTTACGCATGTAGTGGCCCGCATCGAGATCGGGCCGATCCGGAAAGAGGGTAAGATCATTCGCCGGGATCGAGTAAGTCACGCAGGTCTTCGCGGCGAGGGTGATACTGCTCGGGACGCCGCTTGATTCGGAGTAAGACGGACTGTCACCTTCGTATCTACGGTAAGTCCCGTGCGTGACAAGATCGATCTTGCTCGTGTCGAACGTTACCAGAACGTCCGTGCTCGTGTCGCACTGACTCATGAGCGTGACGAAGAATCGATCCTCACTGCGAGCCGCGATCCAATCGACAGATGCTGTATCGACCGTGACCAGTCCCCGCTCCAGCCACGGGATGGCGTCTCCTTCGCCATAGACCTCGCCCCCTTCACGTCCGTAGATCTGGCTGCTGAACCAGACGTAGTTCTTCTGTTTCGAGAAGGGGAATTTCACGCGTCCGCCTGAACGCTGTTCGGCCTGGGCGAAAAGGTAATCAAGCGTCCAGCCCAAGTGAACCGGGATGTGATGATAGTAGAGGCTCGATACGTCCGGCCCGTCGATCGGATAGTCGGGGTAGAGAACAAGGTCCGTGAAATCCTGGAGATAGTACCCGGGATAATTGGCAAACCGGCCAATAGCGCAGTTTCGCGCGTAGGTTTGGAAGATATCGCGGTCGGTCTCCCCCGCCAGACGTAGGAGGTAAGCCGACCAGCCCAGATTTGTGATGTGGGCGAAAGTGTCGTCGTCCATCCAGTAAACTTGGAAATAGCTGATCGGTTGTTCCAGGCCCAGTCCCACACGAGAAACCTGCCACGCGGGAATCTGCTTTTCCTGGACACTAGCCGTATTGACGGGATAGTACCCCAATCGAAATTTGTCGTCGTCTTTCCACCATATCTGAGCAACAGGCTTCACTTCGCCGCCTTTGTGAATGGTCACATTCCCCGCGGGATGCATGGGATGAGACCAGAGCCCGGTGATCGTATGGAACGCTCCTTCCTGGGCTGCGTCGAGATAATCCGAATCGCCGGTGATGTCATACAAGTTCTGCAGGTCCCACCAGAACGGATAGAAGAAGACATTATAGAACCGGTTGAAGTCGACCGGGGTCGTGTCCTGGCTGTAGAGTGTGCTGTCCAACCAGGCGTCGGCATCGGTCTGGATTTCGGCGAGAAGCCCCGGGTCCGGGTGAGCACGCCATACCTCGAGATTTTCGACCCACGCCGGGGCGGAGCCCATGCCGTTCTGTGTATACGGACCCCCGCCAGGAAGGGCGAACTCCTCTAGCCAGGGGTTCTTACCACCCGTCAGGCGTTCCACCCCGAGCCAATAGGAAGAGGCGTAGAAAGTGTTCGGTACGCCGAGACGATCGTCCGAGTATTCCGGACGCTGGAACCAAGCGCTGGGCCGGCTCAGCGTATACTCAAGGGTTGGCAAAGAGCGTGTTGTCCAGAAGTCCTCATCCATGCTCAGGAGGGCCGCGGAGAGAACAGTCAAGGGGGAGGCGTGCTTGGTCAGGGACTTGGTCTCGATGTCCCAGAATCCTTTCATATCGGCGCTCCATCCCCCGTGTTCGCTGTCCATGATCAGATCGAACATGTTCAGAGCGGCGTCCGTCAGGGAGCCATAGACGGGTTTGCGATAGTCCGTGACACCCATGACGTCTTCAGAAGCATATTCCAGGGATTCTGCCCAGCGACCGGGGTAAGTAACCACTCTCCAGCAAGTCGTAAAAGTGGCGTCCGGGTTCTGGAAAGAGCCCTCGCAACCGAGGAGGGGCGAGAAAACCACCGGTTGCACCTTGCCTCTGGCGTTGCGCAGACAGAAGCCGTAAGCAGTCTTCCGAGCGGTGGCCCAGCGGAATTCCAGCTGGGTTGGTTCAGCCAAAACGGCTGTCGAGAGGCTCTTGCCGGTCTGGCCTGGCATGGCGGTCTGCACTAAGGCAAGGGGCTGAGGCGTCAGCTCTGAAATCACGACCCAAGGTCGGTCCTGAACTCGCCGGTGCTGAAAAAGAGGCGGCAGCTCCACAGCCTCCACTTCGGCGATGTCCCATTCATTGCTAGCGAGCATGCCGACCGAATAGTAACCCTCCCATTCCGCGGTGAGGGTGAAAGAGCACAGAACATCGTAGGAACCCGACGCCAGCGTCCAGTATCCCGCCACGTTGGTCGCTCCGGTAGTGAGATAGTCAACCTTCACCGTGCTCGAGTTAATCTGAGTAACGTCAATAGGAATGAGCGAGTATGAGTCTCCCGCCAGGAAAGGGTTATTCTCTTCACCGTGAAGAGCGTGAGTCTGGCCGGACACTTCCACGTCGATATAGCGGTCATTATCCCAGATCGGATAGTGGTGGAACTTGAGGTCCACATGTTTCGAGTAGATCAGAAACAGACTTTCCGTGGTTGTTCCGCCCGTGGTGTCCACCCAGTTGCCGTCCACCTTGACCTGAGTGAGTCGAGCGACCCGGTCCAGTCCACCGGCATCCGTGTACGGATGGAAAGTGATCTTCACGTCCCCGTTGTCGAGGCTGGCCTCACTCGACCCCAGGGATTCGGGCGCAATCTGGTCAAAGGTATCGGGAATCTCCATTTCGATATTCACTGGCGAAATCGTGAAATCGTCGAGCCATGATCGGGATTTGCTGTTGGGGTCGTCGCTGCTGGTCGTCAGGAGGACCGCATCGCAACGAGCGTAGCTCGCGGTGTGCACGAGATCGATCAGGTGCCATCCCTCGTCGAGGGCGACCTCGCCCGATAACTGCCAGGCCCAGTCCGGCGAATCCGGGGTGACGGCGTGGTCGCCTACCTCGCCCAAGGGCTGCCCGTCCACCTGCGCGCGGAGGCGACGGCTCCCCTGAAGCAGAAGTGGGTAGTCTCGACACTCGACCCAGATTCGATAGACGCCCGTCTGGGCAACGCTAATAACGGTCTGAGCGAAGCCGACGGGAGGCGGCTCGTCAGGGATGCCATAGATGCGAAGGAAACAGCGTCCTTCGACGTTCACGTTCTGCCATCCCCCGTAGATCTGGAAATCCTCCGCTTCGAGAAACAACCACGCTTCGTTTATGTTCTCGAACTCCAGGAAGCTTGCCGTGTCAGACTGGTTTTCATAGACCGCGTTCATCCAATCGGTCGAGCGAGCGGCCTTCTCGATACGCAACTCATCGACCATGCCGTTGTATATGTGATACGTGTCCAGGCTGCGCCGTCCGATCAGAAGGTCCTCCGTGTTCGTCAGGGACTGCATACCGGTCAGATTGTACGTGCCGCTCGAGACTTCTCCGTCCACATAAGGCGTGCCGTAAGTCCCATCCATCGCGAAGGCGACGTGATGCCAAGTGTCCTGGCTGAGCGAACCGTCCTCGGAGTAATAGTAATTGGTGTACCCTCGACGGAACGAGATATCGTCGTTACCCCAACCCCAAGACCACATATTGTCCAGGTAGCCGTTGGACTTGGCTGCGACGATTCGGATGCCAAGATCGGACTTCTTAATCCAGGCCGAGACAGTGAAAGGCCCCGTTCCCAGGTCAAGGGAGTCGTCATCTGAAACCGTGACATAATCGCCACTGCCGTCGAAGGCGAGTCCATCCCCGATCTGGCCGGTCGTGGCGTACACGTCACCCGTGCTCGCGCCGTTATTCGCATTGACCGTCGCATCGTTCGCGTCCCCCATGTGCCAGACACCGCCGAAATCGTCGGACCAGACGCCGGTCGACGAGGGAGGCGTCCACCCACCCGACTTGCCCCAGAAAAGTTCGATATAGTCGCTGCCCACGTTACCGTCAATGCAGGGAACCTGAACCCAAATACAGGACGTGCCACTGGTATTCCATTCCTCGATCTCATAGGAAAGATCGCGGTTGGGAGGCCCCGTGTCCGGATCGCGGAATCGCAGATCGGACCCGTCTCCCTCACACTGGCCATAGTCGAAGTTCTCCGAGTTCAAGACCACTAGCAGGGGGAAAGAAGTCAGATTCTCGTCGCGGTCCTGGTTGTCGATGAAGATACGGCGGGAGTAGGACCAATCCACCGGTCCCTTCACAATAGTCAGGTTCGCCGAATCCATATCGAATCCATATACATCCTCGACGTCGGAGACGGAGACCGTGTTAGACGCGTCCAGATTCAGAGCCGAACCCAAGGTCAGAACGATCTGGTCGCCTTTGCCTGTGATGTAGGCGGCCGTGATCGTGTTGCCGGAAATCGCATAGTTCGTTTCCAGTGTTGCCGAATCCGGATCCACACGCTCGCTGAATCCGACGCGGACCTGGGTGGTGGACTCTCCCTCGGCCCAAGCGGGGGCGCCGCCCGACTCGTAGCTCAGAAACGTGGAGTCTTCCTGCTGGTTGAGGTGACACACCTTGATCCAGTCGTCGGATCGGGCCGACTTCTCGATCCGCAACTCGTCGATCATGCCGTCGAAAAGATAGAGAGTCCAGTCACGGCGGCCGATCAGAAGGTCTTCGGTGTTGTCCAGGGCGCCAAGGCCGGACAGGTCATGGGTGCTTCCGGACTGAACACCATCCACGAAGGAGTAGCCGCTGTTGCCCGAACGCTTGAAGGCGACGTGATGCCAGGTGCCGCTAGTGAGGGACGCCGAGGCGCTATAGAAATAGTTGTCTTCGGCGCGAAAACCGATCTTGTCCGCCCCGAAGCCCCAAGACCACTCGTTGCTCTGGTAGCCGAAGTTCTTCGCCATCACGATCAGCGAGGTCCGGACGTCCTTCCGGATCCAGCCCGAGACTGTAAAGTCGCCCGTCCCGAGATCCAGACTCGAATCGTCCGGCACGATGATCCAGTCGTCGCTCCCATCGAATTCCATGGAATCACCGATCAGGCCCTGGACGGCGCCCAGTCCTCCCGTGGTTGCTCCGTCGTTGGCGTTCGCCGTGGCGTCATTGGCGTCATCCAGATGCCAGACGGCACTGAAGGCACTAGTCCAGGCATCCGTGGCCGTCGGGGGACTTCCCGGGCTCGGGTTGCCCCAGTACATCACCATGTAGTCGGAATCGGAGCTGGCGTCGATCTGGGGAACCCGAACCCAGACGTAGGACTTGCTGTATCGGTTCCACTGCTCGATCTCGTGTTTCAGGAGCGTCCCGTCCGAGTCGCAGAAGCGCAGGTCCGAGCCGTCGTCCTCGAACTCGTTGTAGTCGAGGAAACCCTCCCCGAGCACAACGAGAACGGGGAAATCCGTAAGGTTGCTGGCCTGGCCGGAGTTGTCGAAATACACGTAGGCCTTGTGACGCCACGCTGACATGTCTTCGCCAGCCGCAGGAGAGACTGGTGCCCCCCAGCACAGAAATATAAGAGATAGGAACATAGCCCACCCAGACGCGAGGATGGCATTCGAGTTCTTCACGAAGGACATAGCAATTCTCCCCCTTTGCCACGTTGCGTGGCTGAAATCTCACACAAAACAGGTAGTAAGGAATGTTACATCTATCTGGAAATGGGACCGTCGGCAAGGATCGTTCTGGTAAAAAGTGATGGTGAACTGAAACCAGTCGATCCTCAATCCTATCAGCCCTTAAGCGCCACGAGCGACACTGTGTTCACGGCGAGAGACAAAAGCCAGAGCAGAGTACGGAGTCCACACGATACCCCTTGCATCTTACCGTTTATTTTTTCACCCAAGACTGTAAACTGGGTTGCCTTTCTCGAATCCTTTTAGTTAAGATCGGATCAATCTTCTTCTCAAGTATTAGAAATGATTTCTCCTAGGGAGTCAATCAGATGATCTTGTCAAAAAAACAGCACAATCTTGCTTTCGAGAATTCGGGAGCTGCCGCCGCTGCGGCGTGTAAAGGCGTGTGCTCGAGACTATGTCGAGTTCTCGCACGTGCTTCCCTGTTTCGTGGGACATCCGATCGACGATCAAGATTCCGAGCGCTTCTGCATTGACAACTCCGATGCGGCTCGTGTCGCCGGTGCGCCGGTGTTCTTTTTCCAGTATTGCCTGAATGGTTACGGAATGTTCCGGGCTCATAGGCGTGAGTATCGAATCGAGCTCGGCCAGGGATTTCTCTTCCGGCTGCCCTCCAACACAGCTCATTGGTTGCCTGAGGGCGCCTGCTGGGAGAGACTGTTCGTGGCCTTTCGGGGCGCAACCGCGACCTCGATTGCCGAGAGGCTTCTGGAGTGGCACGGTCCGATCTTCACCCTCCCTATCGATTCAGAGGCGGTATGTCTGCTGGGAACGTTATGCGAGGAGGCCATGACTGATGAGAAGCCCTCCATTTTCCGAGCCGCCAGCGTCCTCTATCGCTTCCTTATGGTTCTTGGGGAGATCGCCACTTCTGCGAACTGCAACTCTCCCCACGCCATCCGAACATCTCTCAATTTCATCAACAACCGGTACTCAGACCCCAACCTCCAACTCGACGACTTGGCAAGGCAAGCCGGGCTTTCCAAGCACTACTTCGCGCACCTCTTTCGGCGCGTTACCGGACAGACGCCTGGGATCTGGCTACGTGATCGACGTATGCGTGCCGCTCAGGAACTGCTATCCTACACGCATCTGCCAACCAAGAGGATTGCCCACTTCGTCGGGTACCGGGACTACAACTATTTCTGCCGTGTCTACCGACGATGGTCCGGCAAGACACCTGGACAGATCCGCCAAGGCAATTAGGGGGCCGTCTTCCCGAAGGGCCCTGGTGTAGAGCCCTCGCTTCTCAGAGCCTTGTGCTGGGTTCGGAAACCACGAAAGCAAGCCGTCCCCGCCGAATCGGTCAGTTCCATAGCCATCTTCTGCAGAAGGAATGGTCGGCTTGGGTCAGAAGTGCATGCTGCGCGATGTCAGTAGACTCTGGGGGAGATCCGGCACTCCCAACCGGAACTGATGAGCACTTGCGCGTGGACGATTTGTCCGAGACATGCCATGCCATTCATTGAGATACTTGTGCGTCCTGGGACCTGACCCGCTCTCTCGGACGCGTGATCAGCTGCAGGCCTTCCCAATCGGTGGGCCAACGGGCTGTCTCGCCCCAGAACTGGATTTGGAAACCTTGTTCATTATTGGTGGTCCAGATCATTATGGCGGCGCCACCTTTCATCTTCTCGCAGGTCCGCTGCCAGAGCCGCTCTCGCACTAGCGCCGCACTTTTCAACCGACCGTTACAGCAGTCGATGAAGAGGACAACGTGCTGCACGTTATGTTCGATGGCAATGTTCGCTGGATCTATGACTGGACGGACAACTACTACGAGATTACCGACCGCAATGGGCACATCTTTCGCTGGATGAAGATTCTACACGATGACGAGTGGAGTGCGTGTGGTTGGTCCAAGGGTAACAAGGATTCAGCGAAACTGGTATCGGCCCTTGACTACGACAGCTTCAACGCTCGGGTCACCGGGCGCTTCTGGTTCGATACTAGGGTAATCGGCGGGGATAGCGAGTCCGCCTGCGACCCCAACAGATATCCAGATGGCTCCCCGATGACTGATGACGATGACCTTTTCGATTATTATGGAAAGGTGCTCTTTCCTCTGACAGTGCGCTACAACGCAGGTCTTCTGGGACTGGCCAATCGCCAAGTGACGATTAGAGACGTTTCTCTAAAGTTGTTGCTTAGAGCACTTTAGTGTTGAGATGCGGTATATCCGCATGAGCGAAACCACCCTTCTGCGTCCTGTGGCGTTATCGCTTGTAGAGCCAATCCAATCTCTT
>JABMPG010000417.1 GCA_013203855.1 bacterium | reverse complement strand
CTCCTGTGCAGATCCGCACCATGCAGAGCCGCAAACCGCCCCTTGCCGTCATCGCCCCCGGCAAATGCTACCGCTGCGACACCCCTGACGCGACCCATAGCCCCACCTTCCATCAAATCGAAGGATTCATGGTCGACACGCACATCCGCTTCAGCGACCCGAAGGGCTGTCTTGAAACTTTCGTCCACAGCGTTTTCGGTCCGAACATTCCCTATCGCCTGCGGCCCCACTTCTTCCCCTTCACGGAGCCCAGCGCCGAGATGGACATCTACTTCGAGCGCCTTCATCCCGACGGCCATGTCGTCCGCCAATGGCTCGAAATCCTCGGGGCCGGCATGATCCACCCCAACGTCCTCCAGAACTGCGGCATCGACCCCGAAGTCTATACCGGTTTCGCTTTTGGCATGGGTATCGAACGAATCGCCATGCTCAAGTACGGCATCAACAACATCGGGCTGTATTTCGAGAACGATGTCCGGTTTCTTTCGCAGTTCAAATGAGGAGCCAGTAGCCAGGATAGGACGTCTCCAACTCTGAACGTCGAGATTCGAATTCTATACTCAGAATTCCAGACTCAAAACCCATAGACTCTATTTGAGGTCGTTATGAAAACCACTTATCGCTGGCTCACCGAAGTTCTCGGATTCGAGATCCCGCCCCAGGAGATGGTCGACAAGCTCATCATGATCGGCCATGAGGTCGAGAACACCATCGACTTGGGCATGCTCGAGAACCCCATCCGGATCGCCCGCGTCGTGAAGGTAGCGCCCCATCCCGCCGCGCTTGAGCCTAACGCCAAGCCCAATGTTCTGAACATGACCGTCTGCGAGGTGGACGACGGGCATGGCGAGTCGTGCAAGGTGGTCTGTGGCGCACCCAACGTTCGCGAAGGCCAGATCTCGGTCCTCGCTCGGTCCGGGGCGATCCTTCCCAACGGCTTGGCCTTGAAGACCACCAAGGTCCGGGGCGTCCCGTCCGAAGGCATGCTCGTCGCTCCCGACGAACTCGGCCTGGGCAGTGACCACAGTGGCATCATCGTTTTGGAAGACGACGCCCTCGTCGGTCAGGGCTACGACCTGATCCTCGAAATGGAGATCACCCCCAACCGGCCCGATTGCCTCAGCGTGATCGGTCTTGCCCGCGACCTCGCAGCGGCCCACCACCGGAAAGTCTACTTTCACCCACCCCGCGTCAAAGAGACCTACGAAAACGTGCAGGGCTTCGGCTGCGTCACCGTGAAATGCGCCGACGATTGTCCCCGATACACCGCACGAATCATCCAGGGGGTCCGTATCGGCCCGAGCCCGGACTGGCTCAAGCGCCGCCTCCTTGCCGTCGGTCTGCGGCCTATCAACAATGTTGTGGACGTGACCAACTATGTTCTCATGGAATTGGGCCACCCCCTCCACGCGTTCGACTATGACAAACTCAGCAACCACGAAATCATCGTCCGCCATGCCGAGCCCGGCGAACAGCTCCGGCTCATCGACGAGAGCATCATCGAACTTGCCCCGGGCGAGGATATGGTTATTGCCGATGGCCAGCGCCCCGTTGCCCTGGCCGGAATCATGGGCGGCCGCGACAGCGAGGTGAGCGAGAAGACCGAGAACATCCTTCTCGAAAGCGCTTACTTCAACCCCTCGACCATCCGCCGTTCCGCCCGGCGTCACAAAATGTCCACCGACGCCTCCTACCGCTTCGAGCGGGGCGCCGATCCCGAAGGACTGATCCGCGCGCTGGACCGCGCCGCAAGTCTGATCGTCGAAGTCGCCGGCGGCAAGGTGCCCAAAGGGATACTGGGCACTCAGCCGAAGAAAACCCCCGTGGCCACAATCGTCTTTCGCCCCGAGCGCGCCTGCCGGGTCCTGGGCATCGATCTCTCCAAGACCGAAGTCGCCGATCTTGCCGCAGCCATGGGGTGCGAAGTCATCCGCAGCGAGGACCAGGTTCTCGTCCTCAGCGTGCCCTCCTATCGCATTGACATCACTCGCGAGGAAGACATCTATGAAGAGGTCGCCCGCCTCTATGGCTTCGACCGCATCCCGGCCACCATGCCCTACAAACCGATCGCGGCCGAACCGGGCCATCCCGCCTATCGCCTGCGACGTCTCCTCCAGGATCTCATGGTCGACCTCGGATTCCAGGAAGCCATCCATATCAGCTTCATTTCAGAGGCCCAGCTCCAGGAACTGGATTGTGAAACCGGCAGCGTCCTCCGCGTCAGCAACCCGATTTCCCGCGACCAGGAAATCCTCCGGCCCGACCTGACCCCCTCCATGTTGCGCACCCTCGTCCGCAATCAGAACCGGGGCAACGCCGACCTGCACCTCTTCGAAATCAGCAAGACCTTCCATTTTGGCGATATGGCCACGCCCTACGAGGAAAGGCAGAAACTCATGCTTGCCTGCATGGGTGCCTGCCATCCGCGCTCGTGGCAGGACGGCGGCGCGCCCGCCGATTTCTTCCACCTTAAGGGGATACTGGAAATTCTCTTCGCAAAACTCGGCATCCCCGAAATACGGCTGGAAAAGGGCGGGCCCTCCTTCCTCCATCCCGGCCGTTGCGCTCGAATCCTTCTGGATGGCCCCGAGGGAGATGTCAAAGTGGGGTGGGTCGGCGAACTCGGCCCCAAAGCCCGCGCCCGCCTTGACCTGCGGGGACGGCCCGTTCTCGCCGAGATCGACGTGCTCAGCCTCGGCAAATGTTTCGACCCGAGCCGCCGCTTCCAGGAAATTCCCCGTTACCCCGCCATCGAGCGAGATCTCGCTCTCGTCGTCGACCAGGACGTGCCCGCTGGCCGCATCGCCGCAACCATCCGCTCCGTCGCCGGCAACCTTCTGGAAAGCCTCGATCTCTTCGATCACTACACCGGCGAACAGGTCGGTTCGAACAAGAAAAGCCTCGCCTACCACGCCATCTACCGCGACCCGCAGCGCACTCTCCAGGACGAAGAAGTAGACCGCCTTCAGAAAAAGATCCTCAAAGAACTCGTCGAAAAAGCCGGCG
>JABMPG010000416.1 GCA_013203855.1 bacterium | reverse complement strand
TCAGCAGAACCACGGCCATGACCCGATAGCTGAAGCGGATGCCGGCCTTGACGCCTTCAGTACCGCCATTTTCGATCCCTTGGGGAGGTTTGCCGTGGCAGGCGATAACCGCATAGTACCCGCCGGAAGCGTCGCGGGGTACTCGGACACTGCCCAACAGGCTTTTCCCCTGCTTTGGGGCAAGAGCGAAGTCGGTTTCGCCAAATGAAATCCAAGTATGACAGCTTCGGGGCGCATCTGGTACAGCCACCGGCAATCCGTCTCCCTGGACCTCCATGGCCGAGACACTGATTGTGCAGTACAGGGGTTCATCGGAGGTATTGGCCAAGCCAAGCCTCAGTTTTACGACGCCTCCGGGATAGGCTTTTTCTTCGAGAATAGTTGGGCTGACTGATATCTGAGCTTGCACCATGCCTGGCAGAAAGGCCAGCAAAAGGATGGAGAAGGCAGACTTGAGGAAAGACCTGATGCTCATGTTCGGCTCGTTTGCTCTTGGCATTGGCAGCGACGCGATAATCCCACATCTATACGGGTTTGTAAAGAAGAAAGCGGGCCGTGGCATGTGGTACCGCGGCCCGCGTTGCGCGACGTCCTGATGCTCACATAATCGGGGCCGCCACTACGACGGGATCCAGATAGTAGTCGCCGTCGGGCTGGTCCGCTGTCGGGAGAAGCTTCACGCGCCACTGATAGTTGTAGCTGCCTGGAGCCCCACCGTTCACCAGCCACCACAGGGTGTCGGTAATGGTGCTATGGGCGCCGTCACCGTAGTTGACGGGGACTTCCCATCCGGCGCCGGCGTTGAGGAGAATCTCAACATCCATCTCGTTGTCCTGTGTGCGCCAAGTGTCGTGATCACTCTGCATTCCGCCCAGTACCTTGCCGGTATAGGCTCCACCGATATTTTCGAAGTCGGCCTCGGCCTTTCCGGTTCCCAAGAAGCTGATGCCGATATACTGGCCGTTGTTCGTGGTGAACGAGCCGTCCACATATGCGATCTTGTCGGCGCTCGAGGCGGCATAGATGTTCCCGAGATGGAAGTAGATCTTGTTGTTGCTCACGCTCTGGGTGAAGTACATTTCCACGTCGGCTTCCACCGCGAGATCCATGTCGCCGGACTCGTCGGCTGTGACCCAACCGGCGCTCGCCGCATAGACTCCGCTCCAAGATCCCGAACCGTACTGGTGTTTCCAGTTGGTCCAGTTTGCATCAGCTGCCGCATTCACCCCCGCTGCATTGACTTCGACAGGATCGTTATCCAGCACGGGGTCTTCTTCCTGCTCGTACAGAGTTCCTGCCATCGCCGGGAGGGCGATGAGGGCCATGAGTGCGACCATGGCGATGAGGGCAATCATCTTTTTCATGGTAATCTCTCCTTGCGCTTTTCGCGCGTTTGGATTGCGTGGGGAGGTTTCGCCGCTGGCTCCCTGTTTTCCTGTTGGCGACCACTTAGAGGAGAACAGATCATCGCTTCCACGTCTGGGGTTCCCGGAAATCTCGCTCGGCACCCCGCGCATCCGGGAGTGGCGCGGGGCGTCGGGGCCCTGGTACTGGGATCGGAGCAGCAAGGAGGGTCCGGGCCCTTGTTGCCGTTATGTGCATGTGGGTGCCGCACCACCTCCTTCCGTTCGTCTCTGTACACTCTTCCGGCAAACTCTTACCGGTTTGGGAACATTTCCCTTACAGCCTGGGTGTGACCTCAACGCAGATGGCTCGGCCATAGTCGCCCGGGGCCTGATAGGCCTCGGGTTTCGCGGTGCATTTCAGGCGGTAACTCACGCAGCCGGGCAGGCCTTTCACGTTCCACATGAGGCCCTTGCCGCCGTCGATGACTTCGTCGGGGGGGCGCATTGAAGAGAATGTGCCCTCACCGAAGCGCCAGTCGAGGGGCACTGTTACCGTCGGATCGGTCTGCTGGGAGTTCGGGAAGGCTTTCAGTTGGGGCAGGTTGTTGACTTGGCCGTCCGCGACCACAAGGGTGACGGCGAGGGGAATATCGCTGTGGAGTTCGCCCAGGATTTCCGCCTCAAGGGGACCTTGGTCGGGCCGGCCAAAGTGAAAGTAGATCTTGTTGCAGCGAATGGAGTGGGTGACTTCGCTGCGTATGTGGACAATGACCGGGATGCAGATCTGCTCCCAGGGGCCGTAGTTCTGGGGGCGGGCCGCGAGGATAAGGCGGCCGGTGTAGGTGGCTGCGTCGTGGATCTGATCGGAGACGAGGACGATCTCGACGTCAATGAAGTGTTCGCCTGCCTTGCCCCGGTCCTCGAGTTCATAGAAGTCGGTGAGGGGGATGAGTTTGTTGTTCTTGGCACGGATCCGGACCTCGGAACTCTCGATGGGGTCGATATCGTGGCTGTCGTCCTGGGCGCGCAATCCTGTGGATTGGATTTTCAATTGCCAGCCACGTTCGATGGCGCGGATCCGGATGCGCAGGAGTGTTTCGAAGGGATAGGTGTCGGGTTGGTGGAGGATCGTCTGGTCGAGTTCACTGGGCATGGGATCGACCTGGAACCATGGCGCAGGAGGTAGGCAGAGGGGCTGGATCGCCCCGGTCTCTGTGGCTGGCAGTTCGCCGGCGGTCGGGAGGTGCTGGGAGATGGGCTGGTCTTGGCCGGGTTCAGCGGTCTCGAGGGAGGCGAGAAGGATGCGGCCACGGAGGGCGCGGTTCTGCGCGTGGGCGACCTGGGGGAGGAACGGACCGAGGAGGACGAGGGCGAGGAGGAGGGTTTTGAGGGGCGAGAGGGTCATTGGTTGAGATCGCTATGAGTTCGGGTTGCTCTGAGCTCAGATTCTATGGGTTGAGGTCGTCACGGGTTGTTTGGCCGGGTTGGGTTTTGGGTTCCTCGTCGAGTATCAAGAGGTCCTGGAGGGACATCTTCCAGGGCTGCATGGCGGAGTCCTGGAGGCGGTGGAAGCCGGTGGCGAGGAATTCTCGAGAGTTTAGGTTGTCGTCGGGAAAGGAGGCGAGTCCGTAGCGGGTTTCGGGGGGCAGGGCGCCGATTCTTTTGCAGCGGGCGAGGGTGGAGCGTGCGCCGTCGGGGTCGGTTTCACTCATGACGAGAACGACGAGGCCGTTAGGGAAGGAGAAATAGACGTCGGTTTCGCGGAGGATCCCGGTGACGGGTCGAGTGGCGGCAACGGTGTTTTCGGGGGGTTCGAGTATCATGAGGGACAGGAAGCGTCGGTATCGTTTCGCGGTCTTGAGTTCGTGATCGACCAGCCACTCCAAGTTGCAGGGCGCCTCGCGCATGAGCCCGGCCCTTTCGGTGCCGCAGGGGCTTGAGAGATATCGATACCCGGCGGCTTTCACGAGTGATTCGTGAAAGAGATGTGTGTATAGACTATTTCCTGATGAGTCTTGAGAAACGACACCGGCTGGCCCTGCTCTGGCCGCCGGTACGTGCTATTACTTGTCTCTATCCGGGAGCAAGGGTTGGGCCAGTTGGCTGAGAAAAGACCGGAGGGTGGGGTTAAGGCGCGCTGAGTAAGGATACCGACCGGTTAGTACCGGGTAGTTCGTAGTGGCGATCGGAAGGGGGGAGCGCTCACTTTGAGCAGCCAAAGGGGAGCATGTGCTCATTCTGAGTGGGTTGGCAGGCTTCGAGGGCGTAGTCCTGGATTTTTCGGCGGAGGGTGCTGTAGCCGATTCCGAGGAGGTTGGCGGCCTTGCGGCGATTCCAGGCGGTGCTTTCAAGGGCGCGGAGGATGGAGTCGCGTTCGGTGTCGTGGAG
>JABMPG010000415.1 GCA_013203855.1 bacterium | reverse complement strand
CTACTACAAGGACCAGCAGGAAATCCTCTTCGCCAAGATCACCGAAGCCGACATCGAGGCGGGAAATCTGGTGAATCCCGAAAGCCGGCTCCAACAACTCATCAACCGCCTCTCCGACGAAGGCGGCGGCGTGAAGTATAACTGGGAAACGACCGACATGCGCAAGGAATGGGAAGCGATCCAGGAGAAGATGAAGGGGGAGTGAGTTCAGAGGAAGCGCTCTGAAGAGTGGACAGTCATGCCTATCCCATGTTTCGGAGGCATCCTCCAGGCACAGTTCGCCCGAAGGGAGGGCCACTTTGACGTATGAGGAAACAAAAGCCCACTTAAGAGGAGAGTGATCATGGTGCAGGAGAAAGGGAACCCAGAACACTGTCGTCCCGCAGGACAAAGTAGAACAGAGGTCGGTTTGCGGGTAGGATTCTCCTGACAATATCCCCAGCGTCCCAGGCCGCGAAGGAGAGTCTCATGGCCCCAAACCGGCACGAGCAGATCCATGCGACTTTCTCGGCCACAACAAGAACGCGGTGCTGTGGCAGGTCTGAACGGCGCTGATCCTCTCTTGCGTTCGAGCGCCTGGGACAACGTCCTGATCTCAATCTTGGCGTCGCTCTGTCGGACAGCAGCAGGAATGGACATTGCTGACCACCCCCTCCACAGATCCGGACGTGCGGGATTACCGCATCCGGCTCCTGCCTTGGGTGATGACGCCAAGTCGCTGCAAAGGATGAGGATGACACACGCGGACTTTCGGCAGATAGCAGTCGATCAGGCGGTACATCCGCTTCCAGCGTGCGCGGCCTTTCTGGCTTCGGCGGCAGAGCGTCCGGTGCCAGAGGCGCGCGACCTCGAATCGCAAGCAGCGGACCGCCGCGCCGTTCATGGGCACGGCATAGTACCGCATGTGCCCTTCGACGACGGAGCGGAGCCATTGGGCCACCTCGGGGATCGAATGGTACAGATGTGCGTGAACCCGAGAAAGTCGGAGGTCTCCGGCTTGCCCTCGCCCCGGCGCGAGCGGTTTTGCCCCGCCGACGGGCCGACACCTCAGCCTGCTGGCTTGAGCCGGCGCTTTCGAAAGGAATCAACCCAATGAAAATCCTCACCATCTCTGGAAGCCGAAATCCCGACGGAAAAACCGCCACGATGACCGAAGCCCTTCTGAAGGGCGCGGAAAAGAAAGGAGCCCAGATCCGGCGCCACTTCCTACCCTCGGAGCACGTCGAGAGCTGCCGCCAGTGTGACGAAAGAGGCTGGGGCGACTGCCTGGCCAAGGGCTCCTGCGTCATTGCTGACGACTTCGCGGGAATCGTGGACGAAATCCGCGACAGTGACGCGGTCGTCTTTGCCAGCCCGGTTTACTTCGGCGACCTGAGCGAAAGCCTGAGAGCCTTCACTGATCGCCTGCGACGCATTCTGCGCCATGAATCGGCCAAACCGGGCATTGAAGGCAAACCCGCCATCGGCGTATGCGTCGCGGGAGGTGGCGGAGGAGGAGCGCCAAACTGCATCGTCAGCCTCGAAAAAGTCCTGCGCACCTGCGGCTTCGATCTGGTCGATGTGATCCCCGTCCGCCGACAGAACATGGATCTCAAAGGACCGGTTCTGGAGATGACCGGAGAATGGTTCGCGGGGCGGGGAAAGCAATCGTAAGCAAAGACTGACGCATCGGTAATGTTCCATTGCCGATTTCGGGAGGTGTCTGGTATAGAATGAGTCCATGGAGATCCTGATCCTTTCAATCATTATCCTGGCCGTCCTGGTCTTGTACATCAGCCAGGTGATCCCCATCGAGATCACCTCGATCCTGATCCTGCCCGCGCTGGTCTTTGCGGGAATACTCGACCTCGAGCAGGCCTTTTCGGGCTTCTCCAGTTCGGCCACCATTACGATCGGAGCCATGTTCATCCTCTCCCAGGGGCTGATGCGCACCGGTGTCCTCGAGTTCATCACCCTGACCCTCAGTCGCCACGCCAAGGGAAGCCCGGTCCGCGTTCTGATCCTCCTCGCCGTGGTCATCCCCGTGGCCAGCGCCTTCATGAACAACACACCGGTTGTCGTCATGATGGTGCCGGTCATGTTGTCCGTTGCCAGCGAACTAGACGTCAAGGCATCGAAACTACTCATCCCCCTGAGCTATTTCGCCATCCTCGGAGGCACCTGCACCCTCATCGGAACCAGCACCAACATCCTGGTGAACGATCTCTATCGCCAGTCCATGCCGGAGCAAGGAGGCTTCAAT
>JABMPG010000414.1 GCA_013203855.1 bacterium | reverse complement strand
GACCTGCACCTGGCCCAAGGGCAGCCTCCAAAGCTGCGCTGCATTGGCAACATGGTTGTGCTCGAGGAGCCAGCTCTGAACGAGGAGGCGATCAAACTCCTTCTGTCCGAGATCTGCGCCGACGATCGCTGGGACTATTTCAACCAGACCGGGGATCTCGACTTTGCCTATTCACTGGGCGATCAGGCACGGTTCCGGTGCAATTACTACCGTCACACCGGAGGGATCGGCGCGGCGTTCCGTATTATCCCGGCCGATATTCTGTCCATCGGCGAACTGGATCTTCCGCCGGTTCTTAAGACGTTCGGCGAGTTCGTTCGGGGCCTTGTGCTGATCACGGGCCCGACGGGCAGCGGGAAATCGACCAGTCTGGCGGCGATCATCGATCACATCAATACGACGTCCAGACGGCACATTCTCACTATCGAGGAGCCGATCGAATTCGTTCACAACAACAAGCAATCGGTGATTGTTCAGCGGGAGGTGGGAATCGATTCGCCCACTTTTCAGCAGGCCTTGCTCGACGTGGGGCACGCCGATTGCGATGTGATACTGGTGGGAGAAATGCGCGACCTGGAGACGATCGCGCTAGCCATTTCGGCCGCGGAATCGGGCAACCTGGTTTTTGGAACCCTTCACACGAACAATGCGGCGAAGACGATCGACCGGATCGTCGATTCTTTCCCGGCGGATCAGCAGACGCAGACGCGGACCATGCTGGCCGATGCCTTGCGCGGGGTCTGTTCCCAACTGCTTCTGAAAAAGAAGGACGGGGGCCGAATCGCCGTTCACGAAATACTGATTCAGACTCTGGCGGTCTCGAATATCATCCGGGAAGGGGGCGGGACGTTTCAGAAACTTCAATCAGTCATGATGAGCGGCCGCAGTTTGGGCATGCAGATCATGGATGACGTGATTGAACGGGTCTACCAGGAGGGGATTGTTTCGGGACACGAAGCCTACATGAAGGCTCTGGACAAGGAGCGGTTTGCCGATTATCGGGATCAGGGAAACAAGGACGGTAGTCAGCAGCCAGATACCAAGGACAGCGCGCAGTAGCAGCCCAGACGAGCTGGCGGTCACCTCAGCCGGTGTGGGGCCGGCGCCCTCGCCGGTCTACCGTCTGCAGAACGCTTTGCTTTTTCCACCTCGATGTAGAAGGCAAAGCCTCTGGGCAAAAATGGTGCCGCCCCCGGCTATGCACCCCTTCGAAGGGGAAGCAGCCGGGGGCGGCTGAATATCCAAAACCCATAAATCCATGCACTTCTTTCGATTTTTGAATGACTCTAATCGATAGTCAATTCGTGCATGAAATAGATGGCGAAGGCGACTCCCAGTCGCATTTCCCGCAGGAGATTCCAGGCGATTCTGGGTGTTTCGACCGAGACGCGGATCACTCGTCCCTGCCGGACCCATTTGCTGACGCGACGCCAGTAATCATCGAGCTGCGCCCGGGTGGTTACGTAGCGCAGTTTGCCGGCCCGATTGAGGTGGACGACGGTGCGGCTGATTCGGCGGTTCAGAATGCCTCCCTGGATCGCTCCCATGGTCTGAAGCCCGGAGAAACGAGCGCGGACTTTTCCTGACAGATCGTGGGCGCCATCTTGGAGCCAGTCGCGTGCCTGAGTTCCGCGTTCTTCCAGGGAGTGGCGCAATTCCGAGGCGCGGTTTCCGAGGTTTTCACTCCATTGGGAGACGTTGTCGCGCAGCCCCTGCAGGTACCGGGGGTTGACGTCGTGACGAATGCGGGTCTGGAGCCAGAGGTCCTGGAGTTCGAGGAACAGCCGCGCGTAGAACTTGACGGCGCGCGCGGATTCACCGGCCCGCCGCCAGGCATGGCCCAGCCGGCCTTGGACGATGGCGCCGGGGCGACGGTCGGTCCGGGGCTTGAGCCGCCACAGTCCGGAGATCATGGGGTGAATGCCTTCGAAGAGGGCGCTGCGGTACCACATGAAGTTTTTGAAGATGCCCCAATAGGTGTGGTCGTTGCAGCGGCTGAGGATTCCGCGCATGTGTTCGGGACTGCAGAAGGAGTGCCAGGCTTTTTCGTAGGTCTCCAGCCATTCTCCTTCTTTGAAATTGGGATGGCGGGTCGTTTCATGGAAGGAGTCGAATCTGTTGAAGTCCGGCTCTATCCAAGCGCCGCTCTCCATCAGGCGAACATGGTCCATCGATCCGGGCAGGGGGGTGAGCATGAAGAAAGAGCACTGGTCGAGTCCCATGCCCTTGAGTTTTTCGACGTCGAGAGCCACGGACTCGGGAGTGTCAAAAGGGAATCCGATAATGTAACCGGCGTGGCAGGCGGTGCCGGCCTCGTGCCAGGCGTTTACCATCTCCGCCATGTCGTCGACCGAGTTCTGGTGTTTGTCGGCCGCTTCCAGATTGGCGCTGTTCAGGCTTTCCACGCCGAGAAAGACCTGTGTGCAGCCCGCACGGGTCGCCTTCTCCATGAAGCGCGGGATTTTCCACGCCTTCGTGTCGACCTGCATCATGAACTCGATAAGCATCTTGTGATTTTCCCGGAGATCGATCAGCCCGTCGAGGATCTGTTCCCAGTTGCGGTTGCGGGCGAAGTTGTCATCCGTGAAGAAATAGTACAGAACCTGGTGGGTGCGATAGTTGTCCACGACCTGCTGGACAATCGACTCGGCTGAGCGGCATCGCATCTTGCGTCCCTGCACGTTGATGATGGTGCAGAATGAGCAGTTGTAAGGGCAGCCCCGGCCTGCGTCAATCGTGCCGAAACTCTGGAAGACGAAACGTTTCTGGTACTTAGTGTCCAGTCGGGGAATGGGGGCGTTCGTGATGTCGGGTTTCTCTTCGATGTTATAGAAGGGCTGGAGCCGGCCCTCCCACGCATCCTTCAAAATGTCCCCCCAGACATCCTCCACTTCGCCTTTGACCAGTGTCACTCCGTCGTCGAGAAGAGCCTGGCATTCGGCGGGCATGGTCTGAGCGAGGGCGATGGAGCCGCTGACGTGAAAGCCGCCCATCATCGCCATGAAGCCGGCTTTTTGAAAGCGTCGAGCGAGGTCGGCGGCACGGGGGAATTGATTGCTCTGAACCCCGACCAGGCCGGCGATGGCCTTGCGATTCGGGCCCAGGTAGCGGCGGGCAAGGTCGTCGATTTCGATGTCCTGGACGGTGTCGTCGAGAAGGACAATCTCAGTGGAGATATGGTCGAACCGGCCGGAATCAAAGGCTTGGCGGGTCAGGGCATGGAGACAAGCCAGAGTGTTGCTCGGGAGAACGCCTTTCCAGTATCGGATCACGTAGCCATCGTCGTCATACTTGGACGGTCGGATGAGTAGAACCGTCAGGGACGGCTGGGTTTTGGTTTTCTTGAACAGAGACATAAACTTACCGCTTTCCGGGTACTACGGGACGTCGTTCCGGTTGATTTTCTGAGGGACGTTTCATTGGCCAATTCAGCCCTTATCCCCCGTCTTTTCCTCAGGAGGAAACATTAACTATTAGGGTACGCCAGGGGGCGGAAAGTGGCAAGTGTTTTCGATCTCGGACGGAAAGGCGGGTTTGGCATGGGGGAGGCCTGAGTGGAGCAAAAGGCCTTGACAGGCATAGATCGTGGTTCGAGGATGATAGCAGACGTATCCTGTGTATGGCCGGTCACGAGAAACGGAGCCAGAGATGAGCAAACTAATGACGGTGGGCATGGTCGGGCTGGACACTTCGCATGTGGTGGCGTTCTCGAAACTGCTGAACGATCCCGATGCGCCGCATCATGTTTCGGGCGCAAAAGTGATCGCCGGTTTTCCGGGCGGGTCGAAGGACATGGAGAACAGTTGGGGCCGGGTGGATCGTCTTTCGAATGAGTTGCGGGACGAT
>JABMPG010000413.1 GCA_013203855.1 bacterium | reverse complement strand
CCCCGAGGATATCACTCTCAAGGAGCAGGTCTTCCGAGACCATGTGGAGGGACTGACCCCCAGCTATCGGGCCGAGGTGCGAATGCGGACCAAGGACGGGGGGTGGAAATGGATTCTGACCCGGGGACGGATCGTGGAGTGGACCGAGGACGGTCGCCCAAAGCGGGTGGTGGGGACTCACACGGATGTCACGGAACGCAGGCAGGCGGAAGAGGGGCTACGCGAGCGCAAGAATCTCTTGCGCTCGGCGCTTGAAGCCACATCGGACGGCTATTGGGAAAGGGATATTCCGACATGGCAGATCGTCATGAGCGGTAGATGGGAAGAAATTCTGGGCTACTCAGGAGAAGAGATCCAGCGGATGCCCGGTGATTTTCAGTGCCTGGTTCATCCCGAGGATCGCGAGGTGATCCAGCAAGCCTATCTCGATCATATTAAGGGCAAAGCGCCAACCTACTGGGCCGAGTTCCGGCTGCATACGAGAGATGGCACCTGGAAGTGGATTCGCAGCCAGGGACGGCTGGTGGAACGCACGGCCGAGGGCAAGCCCAAGCGAATGGTGGGCACCCACACCGATGTTTCGGCTCGGCGGGAAGCACAGGAGGCCCTGAAAAAGAGCGAGGAACAGCTTCGATTCATTCTGGAGAACAGCCGAGACGCCATTTTTCAATTCAGCTTCTTCACGCTGAACTATGACTATCTGAGCCCGACGATTCAGGACGTGACAGGCTTTTCTCCCGAGGAGATCATCTCTCATGGTTTCGTGTGGATGCGTGGCCGACTCCATCCTGAGGATCGTGAATGGCTGGACCGGGAGGTGGACGATGCTCTTGCGCCGGAACCTGGCAAGAGCGCCCATGAGGAATTGCGTTTCCGCTGGATGCATCAGGACGGGAAGTATCGCTGGATTGACGAGCATCGGAAGATACTGCGGGACGATGTGGGACGCGCCTTGGCGACGGTCGGGACGTGGCAGGATGTGACAAAACAGGTCGAGGCGGAACAGGCCCTTCGGGAGAGCGAGCATCGTTTCCGGACATTGATCGAGTCGATTCCGGTTCCGACGGCGATGGTTCAGGGAACCCGGATCGTGTACGTGAATTCGGCTCAGGAGAAGGCCTTGGGGTTCACCGCCAAGGACTATGCCCGGATGGACTTCTGGGAGGTCTTTCATCCGGATACTCGAGAGATTTACAAACAACAGGCTTTGGCGAGGTTGCGGGGGGAGAAAGTCCCGACGCGGTACCACTGTCCGTTCATCACGAAGGCTGGAGAGAAGATCTGGGTGGATGTGATGTCCCAGAGCGTACGGTTCCGGGGGAAGCCTTCGACGCTGGTCTGCTTCACGGACATCACGAGGACTCGCGCGGCCTCCGAGCAATCTCAGGAGAGCGAGCGTTTTCTGCAGAATGTGTTCGATTCCCTTCGGGACGTTGTCTGTGTAATCGACCGGGATCTAAACATTCTGCGGGTGAATCGGGCGGCAGAGCGCGCGTTTTCGGACATTCTGCCTTTGGTCGGAAAAAAGTGTCACGAGGTTTTCCATCGGAACCGCAGGCCCTGCACGGATTGCCCCACTGTCCGGGCTTTCAAGAAGGGCACGCCCCAAGGGGCCGAAGTCCAGTCCATGGTCCACGGCGAGACGCGTCTCGTGGAGGTTCGCAGCTATCCGATCCAAAGCGACGGCGAGGAAATGCACCGGGTCGTAGAAGTAGCGCGGGATGTGACGGATAGAAGGCGGACGGAACGGAACTTGGAGCGGAACGCGAAGATCTCCGACGCTCTTGTCCGGATTTGCCAACTCTTCATGATGGAGGAGAAGGGATGTCTGCCCGAGGTGCTCCGCATTCTGGGCGAGGTGCTGGGAGCCGACCGGTGCGTGGCATATCTTCTGGAGCGCAACCAGAGGACGCTCCGTGTGCATATGAGCTGGGTGGGCGAGCACATCGATGACACGTTCGAGAGGCCTCACTCTCTTGACGGCGACCAGTTACCGCGACTGATTGAGTTGGCGAGAGCGGGGCAGAATCTGGTGGTTCCAGACGTGCAAAAGCTGGAAAGGGGTATCTCCTTGACTGATGTAGATACAAGATGTAGTATCTCGGCATATGAGGGAATATCCCCGAAACTTGCCGGAATTTGAGGCCCAGTTCGCCACGGAAGCCGCCTGCCGAGAT
>JABMPG010000049.1 GCA_013203855.1 bacterium | reverse complement strand
GTCAGGAGAATCCTACCCGCAAACCGACCTCCGTTCTACCTAGTCCTGTGGGACGACACTGGACCGAATTCAAGATTCAGAACTCCAATCTCAAGCCTTCAAACCCAAAACCGTGAACTTCAGACCCGCCATCTTCAACCTCTTTTTCGCCTGGCTTTCGAAGGTTCGCCAATACGATCTGGAAACGTTGCGGGCGGATGTAATCTCCGGGGGGACGATTACGATCCTGAGCGTGCCGCAGTCAATGGCCTATGCAGTCATCGCCGGCGTGCCTCCGGTATACGGTCTTTATACTTCGATGATCAGCTGCATCATCGGGGCTTTGGCGGGCAGTTCGAGTCACTTGGTCACCGGTCCGACCAATGCATCGAGTCTTCTGTTGTTCACGATTGCCGCGCCCTATTTCAACACGCACGACCATATGGAGATGATCCTCCTGCTGACGGTTCTGACGGGACTGGTGAAACTTTCCTTCGGTCTGCTGCGTCTGGGCGGGGTGGTGCGCTACGTTTCGAACTCGGTCGTGACGGGACTCACGGCGGGCGCTGGAATTCTGATCGCGGGCAATCAGTTGCGGCACATGCTGGGGGTGTCGATCGACGCGACGAAGGCGGACCAGTTTTACGAGGTGATCGCCCTCACCGCCCGGCAGGCCAGTTCCGGGATCAACGTCTGGGCCCTGCTCCTGGGGCTTTTCACTATGGCGGTGGTGATCGGCGCACCACGAATCCACCCCAAACTGCCCGGGCCGTTCCTGGGCGTGGCCCTGTCGGCTGCGATAGTCTATCTTTTCGGCTGGTATCGCCCGGAGTACGGCGTGAGCATTCTGAGGGATCTGGGCGAGATCAAAGCGACACTCAACATCTTTCACTTCCCGGAGTATCTCAAGTTTCGGCATTTCGATTTTCTCCTGCTCAAGAACCTGTTCGGGGGCGCGATGGCCGTGGCGATTCTGGGCTTGATCGAGGCTTCGTCGAGCTCGCGAGCAGTAGCGGCGAGTTCGGGACAACGTCTCAATTTTTCCCGCGAGTTCATCGGGCAGGGCATTGCGAACATCGGGGGCGCTTTCTTTCTGAACTTCGCCGGGTCGGGGTCCTTCACCCGGACGGCGTTGTGCTATCAATCCGGGGGTCGCACCCGGATGGCACCGGTTTATTCGGCTGTTTTCACGGCGCTGGTTCTGATGCTTTTCGCACCACTGGCAAACTGGATTCCTACTGCCAGCCTGGCAGGGATGCTCATGGTCATCGCCTACAAAATGGTTCACAAAGAGCGATTCCGGCTATCCTTCCGATCCGGCGCCGCTTCGCGGATGGTCCTTCTGGTCACCGTGGCCTCGACATTGGTCATGCCCCTGCAGTACGCTATCTTCGTCGGCGTTTTTCTCTCCATCGTTTTCCTTCTGAAGGTGACGGGCACGACGGACCTGACCCTGTTGGTGCCTCGCGAAGGCGGCAAGTTTGAGGAGGTTCCCTACGACCAGGCCGTCGATGAGCCGATCGTTCTGGTGAACATGGAGGGCGATCTCTATTTCGCCGCGGTCGAAAACCTGGACACTCAACTGACCAAGTCTCTGACGCCGCGCACCAGGGCGGTGATTCTTCGGATGAAACGATTGCGGGCCGTGGGCAGTAGCGCTATGGCCATCCTCCAGCATTTCTATGAGATACTGCGCGAGAAGGACATCTATCTCGTCGTGTGCGGCATCGAGAAGCGGCTGGCGGGCGTCCTGGAGCGATCGGGCCTGCGCGACCGCGTCGGCGAGCAGAATATCTTCTACGCCGACAACACGCTCTTTCAGTCAACCGAACTGGCCTTGGCCCGCGCCCAGGGGATCATCGACATGGAGCGGTCCCGCGGAGAAGCGGCATTTCGGGTGGGGGAGGCGGTCGGAGAGGTTCAGGGCATCACCGCAGGCGATCTGCTTTCCCGGCAGGTGATCCGCTTTGGGCAAGGCCACTCCCTGAGGGAGGCGGTCTGGCTTCTCTCGGAAATGCAGAAGCGGGCCGGGCGCGCTGGGGCGCTTCCGCTGTTTCTCCAGGGCGCCGACGGACGCCTCTTCGGGTCCGTGTCCCCCTGGCAGCTTCTCCAGGAGATGACGGCCGATCTGAAAAACGAGGAGTTGGAGACTCTGAGCGATGAGGATCTGGGGCGGCGTTTCCGTAGCCGTTTCCACTCCGTCGTTGGGGCTCTGGCGCGGCGCGATGTGCCTCGGTGTGGCACTGGCACGAAACTGAGCGCGTTGCTGAGACTCGGGATTCAGCGCGACTTGCCTGTTCTGCCTATCTGCGACGGCTCGGGACGGGTGATCGGAATGGTCAGCCAGACCGATCTCCTCGTAGGGCTGGGCAATGTCCTAGGCCTCCACAGGGCCGATCCGCACGCCAAGGGCGAGGCGGAAACTGACGAAGAAGAGACCAGAACAATTTGAAACGAATCTCCCTCCCCACTCTCCTCTGCCTGGCGGCCCTCCTGCTCCTGGCGGCCTCGGTTCGCCTGCACGGGCTCACCCGGGAGAATCTATGGGAAGACGAACTTTCCAATCTTGTGCGGCTTACCGAGGGCCCCTTCTCTCGGTCGATCGCCGAATTTCCCCGCCACGCGGTGTATGCCGCGCTTCTAAGAGTCGTCGCGAGTTTCTCCCGAAGCGATCTGGCGTTCCGGTGTCTCTCAGCGGTTTTGGGCATCCTGTCCGTTGCGTGCCTTTCCTTTGCGGCTCTGCATCTCTTCAACCGGAAGATCGCGATTCTGGCAGGGGCGCTTCTCGCCTTGAGCGCCTTTCACGTCGAGTATTCGCAGGAGGTCCACGCCTACGCCCTGCTCACGCTCTGGAGTCCGCTCTTGTTCTGGTTCGGCGCACGGTTTCTGCTGACCGGGCGATGGGGCTGGATGGCAGGTTATTCTCTGGTGGGGCTGACCGCCATGTACAGCCACTTGAACGGCGCGGTTCTTCTGGCGGCCCTCTGCGCGGGGTTTCCTCTCGCTTTTCTCGTTCTGAAAACGATCAAACGCGCGCCCCTTGGGTTGCGTCCTTTTGTGAAACGTTTCTTGCTTTTCGCCGCTGTGCATGTGGTCCTGCTCGCGCTGTACTATCCCGTTTTGCAGCAGTGGCATATTTTCGAGAAAGTGGGCCGTGTGGCGGAATTCACGAAAGCGCGAGTGACGGGAGAGACCCCGGAGAAGGATATCTACGATAAAGCCAAACCCCGTGTTGAGAATTACGCTCGGCTCACGCTTCCCTACTTCTGGACCATCTACCGCTACTTTGAAAAAGGAAGCGCCGTGGCGGCGGTTCTGGCCGGGATGCTGATCCTAAGCGCCCTGGGGCTTTCCCTTCCGGCCCGAACGCGGCCACCCGAACCGGACCGGACCTTTCTCTTCCTCTCCCTGTTGCTGGTTTTTCCAATCTATATCGTCCTGCAAGCGGTCCTCCTGCGCTATCTGCGATTTTATTTCGCTTTTCGCTGGTTTACGATCGCCCTGCCGCTATGGAACCTGATTCTGTCCGCATCGATCGTCGCTTTTGCCGGCGGTCTGGCGAGGCTGTGGGCGACGCGTCCGACGGCGCGGCGCAAATTCGTTCTCCTGGGATGCGCCGTAGCGGGGCTGTTCCTCTTCTTCCACTCCCGACACGTGTGGGACTACCATCATCGGCCCCCGGTGAAACCTCTATATGCAGATACGGCTCGTTACCTCCAGGTCAGTGCCTCCCAGGATGATCTCGTCTACGCCAAGGTCCCTTGGGCATTGCCGCGCTACGGCTTCAATCGCGTCCCTGTCCGGACACTTTCCGACCAGGACTTCGACGTCACCTTTTTCGACACCGACCGGGCCTGGATTCTCTGCCCCGACTTCTCCCGACTCATGCCGGCGCAGCAGGAGGCGGTCCATCGGCGCGGGCTCTGCCTGAACCGTTTTCCAGACCTTTTCGGGCGGGAGACACTCGTCCGGCCTCTCGTTTTCTTCCTCCTGCCCGAGGGCGCTTTCGTGAGCTCTCACAGCTTTCGCCTGCCGGCGTCCGCGGTGGACGAGGTGAAGGGCTCCGTCCGTTTCGAAGAGCAAGGGCTCTCGCTCTCGCCCGGATCGCAGTGCTCATGGCGCGTTGATCCCCCTCTGTCTGATGTGCTCTTCCGCCAGCCCGAGGCGTTTGACTGGATCGTGAGGGCTTCCACGAAGGGCTCTTCCGTCAGCCTACTGTTGAGGGTGGATGGCGAAGAGGCGGGCCGGATCGGCCCCTTCGGCGCGGGAGAAAGCGAGCGCGGGATCTCCGGCCTGGTTTCGGCGGGACGGCATCGTATCGAGTTGGTCGCCCCCGAGGAAAGCTCCACCGAGGTGCGGGTGGCCTGGATCGGGGGCGAAAAGCCTCTGCCCTGGAAAATCGAGGAGCCACGCGTTCTGGTAGCAGGGCTGGAGATGTTGGGGCATTGGCGCGAGACGGATTTCGTTCAGCCCGGCGGTTTCGTGAACGAGACGCTGTATCTGCGCGCCGTTCGGCCCACCGAGAAGCCCTTCCGCCTGATCGGCCTCGCACGCTCTCTGGCAGGCCGCCGCGAATCAACCGCCGTCCGCGAGTTCTGCGGCGGGTATCATCCAGTCCCCTCCTGGCAACCGGGTGAGATCATCGCCGAAAGCGTTCGGATTCCTGTTCCCAAAGATGCGACCCCTGGATTCTGGGACATTCGCGCCGGACTACTCGACTCGAAGCGGCAGGCGGCTCTGGCATTCCTCGGAACAGTCGAGGTGACGGAGTCTCCCCTCGATCTACGACGTGAGAACCTTTCCAGATCGGAGGAGGATCTCCCGCGCCGCGGACAGGAAGTAAATCTGCGTTTCGGAGAGATCGCGGAGTTGTTGAGCTACGAGATCCGTCCCCGTTCTCCCCGGTACGGCCGTCCCTTGGAGTTGATTTTCGCCTGGCGTTGCGTGACGCCGCCGTCCGGGCCGGTTCGGGTGGGGGCGCATCTCATGCCCGAGGATCACACCGAAAGTGGCCGTCCCCATTTTGACTTCTGGCCAGATCCGCCCATGAATGAATGGGAACCGGGTCGGGTCTACGTCACGAGGGTCCGCCAGAACCTTCCGGACGCGGGCCTGCCGGGAGTCTTCGCGCTCCATGTCTTTTTCATCCAGGAACAGGGGGGGAAATCTTACACGTGTCCGAAAGACTCGGCCGATCAGCAGGTGGATCGGTTTGGCCATATCCTTGTATCGGGGCCTCAATGAGACCGGACCACCCCCGGTTTCTCCGACCTCTGGGTGCAACCCTAAGATTTGAGGCAATGCAAGAGAATATTAACT
>JABMPG010000048.1 GCA_013203855.1 bacterium | reverse complement strand
GTGTTGTTCTGGATCAGGATTCCGGAAGACATAGGCCCGTTGGGCCAGTAGGGCTCGTTGAACGAAGCAACAGCACTGGAACTGGTGCCCTCGATATAGTTGTCCTCCACGACCCCGCGCAGGGCTCGAAAGACGACCCCGAACCGCCTTACATTCGTGATGCGACACCTTCGGATCATGAAGTCTCCGCAGCTCTTGCCACGGTTCCAGACCTGATCGGTCTCCTTCGGGTCGGGCCCGATCTTCTCGGGCTTGGGAAGGTCGCGGTCGAATGTCACGCGTTGATAGTCGCCTTCGGGTACGGATTCCACCACGGTGGCCTCGGCGAAGAAGACCCCCCGCCGAGGATTGAAGAACACGACGGGATCTCCCGCTTCGAGATTGAAGAAGTCGTTGTAGAACAGGAAGATCCGGGGGTTGCCGTCCACGTGGGCCTCGTGGATTTTGGCGGGGCGGGTGTAGAAGGCGATCGCGTCGTCGGCGATTCCGTTCACGGTTAGCCCCTCGACCCAGGGCCCGATGGGATGGCCCTTGGCATGGACACCGTCGGCGTTGCCTCCGAGCCACCGCCCTTCCTTGATGAGTTCACTACAGTGCAGGACCGCCAACTCGTCGTCGTAGATGGACATGTAATGGCCACCGCCGCCGGTTGAGTAACTGGTGATGCCGTAATAGGTGATCCGTTGGGAATGGATGCTGTCGCACAGGCTCTGGCCGCCACGGGTTCGGGCGAAGTCGATCACACGGTCGCCGATTTCGAAGTACTTGGTGTTCTCTTTCTCTTTGACCCAGACACCCCACAGTCGGTCGCCCTCCTTCTTGGGATGGCCGCCTTGGAGCCAGACGTGAATGGGCGCTCCGCCCTTCATGCGTCCCGGGACATCCGGGTCCATGATGATCGCCAAGCCACCGGACCGCGCGAAATGGGGGGAGTCGTATTCGGGGAAACCGGGTTCAGTGCGAAGGGTAAGCCGCGCCGCCTCCAGGTCCCGGCCAGTGACGATCATCTGGGTGAAGGGGATTTCCTCGTCCCAGTCCACCGTTGCATTCATAGCGGCCACGTCCCGGCAATTGTTCAGCCGCGTGAAGTCTGCGCCCCACCGCTTGACACCGAAATAGGAGCCGCCGAAATCCAGGATGATATTCGAGGCGTCCTGAAGCATGAGACACTCTGTTTCCTCCGGCGTATCGGGCGTGAGCGAGTATTCGCCTTTCGGAACCGTGATCCGGACCGAACGGCCAGCCTGGCTGAGCTCGGCGGCTTTGGCAAAGGCTTTGCGCAAGGCAGGCAGGGCCTCGCCCGAGCCGTTCAGATCGACGCGAATCGTCTCGTCGCACGGCTTGATCTTCAGGGCCAGCGCATCGCCCCATTCTCCGGGCGCGCCATCGGGTGACACGGACCTGACCCGCCAGCAATAATCCCCCACCTCGAAAGGCTCATCCGCGACGTACCGCGCCAGATTCACCTGGTCACGATCCACCACTTGCTCGAAGCCCTTGTCCCGCGCGATCTCGATGTCATAGGCGATCGGGGCTCGGTAGTCGAGCGTGCCGGGCAGTTTCTCCCAATAAAAGCGCGGGAAGGGCGAAACCATCGAAGCGCCATCCTCCGGCGACGACAATTTCGGCGGTCGGGTCGTTTCCTCGCTCCAACCCGTGAGGGTGGTCATCATGATAAGCACTCCCAGCAGGACTTTCTTCATTGCACTCCCCAATCTTGATGGTTCGCAAAGGGCTAGCGATATCCGAATACTTCCCATTTGGGCTCCCATGGAGCCTGCCTTCCATTGCAGCAGAGAGAACTCTAAATGTTTCTGGGTTGAGATTCAAGCGGCTCTCTCATGGGACGGCCATTCTAACGCACTTTGCCTCCTGATCGGGCCATCCTGGCAACTCCTGTCGCAGTTGATTGCCACATTCTCCGTTTCCGCAAGCCTTTAGCCATCTCAGACTACGATGATCAGAAAGCAATGTCGCCCGGTTCGATCTGCAAGAATAATCCACTCCATGCGAGCATCGGAAAACACGCGAAAAAACGGGCAAGGAGAGCAACTCGCGGGCCAGTATCTCGTTCTCGTAAACCCCTGATTCTTATGGCCGTACTTGGCATGCCCGGCAGGACTCGAACCTGCGACCTTGAGCTTAGAAGGCTCCTGCTCTGTCCAACTGAGCTACGGGCACGCGATGGTGGGAGGATGCGGCTTCGGTGGCGAGGTTCTGATCCCCTCGGGAACGCATCGTGTCTTTATAGCCTAAATGACGGCGTGGGGCAAGGCGGTTTGGGTTTTCGGGTGACCGGGGGTGTACGACATAGAGCGTTTCTCACAATTCCGT
>JABMPG010000412.1 GCA_013203855.1 bacterium | reverse complement strand
GCCGCCGCGCCCGGCCCGGTTGTTCGCAACGACACAGTCGGTCAGTCTCAACTGTCCGGCCCCGCCCATGTTGATCCCGCCGCCTCGCTCCTCGGCTTCGTTCCCCACGATCCGGCAGTTCTCCACCAAGAGGGACTGTTGGACACCCACGTCCATTCCGCCCCCCCGGAGGGCATAGTTGCCGGTGAAGGTGCAGCTGGCGATCACGTTCCCCGTGCCGAAGGAATTGACCCAAAGACCGCCGCCGTTGCCGCTGGCGTTCCGTGCGCCGGTGACGAGAAAACCGTCGAGCCGCGCACTCCCGATGGACGTGCCGAGACTGACTGCGGTGCTGGTGGGCAGGCCGTTCTCGGCCTTGCTGACGTCGATGATGGTGAGACGAGCCTCGGGGTCGCGCTCCGCGAGGACTACTTCAGCGCCCGCGAAGCCGCCATATACCGCGATATTGGACCTCAAACTGAAGGGATCCTGATAGAGGCCTTCAGCCACCCACACCTGGGGCAAACTGTTACCCTCGGCGACCTGCAGAGCCTGGGGGATGCTGGTGAGAGCGTCATCCCAGTTCTCGCCCGTTTCCGCGCCGGTGGCCTCGATATCAACGTAGACCGGTTGTCCCGGAGTGAACTGGGCCCATGCGCCCGTGGCGAAAAGGCTGAGGCACAAAACCGTCAGAAAAAGCAACAGCCGGCGCTTTCGGCCGGCCCAGGATGATTCTGAACTCATGTCCATCTTAAAAGATGGGGCTACTCGCGGCATTCCGCTCTCACAATAATTTCTTGCAGACATCCGTCCCTCCCAGATCCACTGAACTTTCAGATAAAAAACATGAATGTCAGTCCGACTGCGAACGATATCAGAAACTCTACTCAAAACATCCTACTCTTCCCGGAGGCGGAACGCCAGAAAGAGACGAACGCGTGGAATTCCCTGTCGGTGAATCAGATCGCGGAGTGAGCCGTCCCCATTTGTTCCCGAGCCAGGTGTCGCTTGACATGTCCCTATGAGGAGCCTATTCATGATTGGGGGCACCATCGCCTTTTCTGCCCAGCGCTTTACTGACGGCTGTCGTATCCGGCCTCGTCGGAAAGCGTCAGGGGCAACGAATTCGCTTCAAACAGGAAACCAAGATGCTGACGATTCCGGCAGAAACCGTGTATATCGACCCCGGAATCATGGGCCGACCGAACTGCAAGCGGCGACTCGACCGGATTCTCCCGCATCTGAATTGCCAGGACATTCGCGATCTCACACCCGGCGCCGTGGAGCGCGTCTTTGAAATCGGAAAAAGAAGACACGGCAAAGACGACTTCGGTGACGATGCGGTGGTGGTTTTTACGACTTTCGAGGAAGGACGGCGGTCGTGGTTCTACCACTGGCGAGACGAAGCGGGTCAGCACGGTGGCGTTTGCCAACCCGCCCTCGAACTCAACATTGTGGACGGCTGTGTGTTCCGCTGCGCCTACTGTGGATTCGGTCGCTACGTCATCTTCTATCTCGACATCGAGCGCCTGATTGACGGTCTCGACGCCGTTTTCGAGCAATACCCCGACCAGCGCCTCTACAAGTTCAGCAACATGACCGACCTGCCGCCTTTCGAGCCGGAGGCGGACCTCATTCGCCCCGTGCTCGAGCGATTTGCGCGGGAACAGGACCGGTATCTGATGCTCTTCACGAAGAGCGACAATGTGGACTTCCTTGCAGACCTCGACCATCGCGGCCACACCATCATCAGTTGGTCCATCACGTGCGACACCGCAAGCCGCCTGATGGACAAGCGGGCCGCCACGCTGGATGAGCGCATCACGGCCATGGAAAAGGCCCAGCAGGCGGGATACCCCGTCCGTGCGCGCCTCAGTCCGATCGTGCCCGTCGTGAACTGGCGAGAAGAGTACGCGGAGCTGTTCGAGAAACTTCTCGCTCGTGTGGAACCGGATGTCATCACCCTGGAGTTGCTCGGGTGGATGACGGTTGATGATCTTCTCGCGATTTTCGACAGGACGTATCTGTCCGCCGACGCACTCCATCGGGCCGAAGCCGCACGGGACGAACTTGACGGTGTTCATTGGGGGCCCTTCACCCAGAAAACCCACGAACAAATCTATTCCTTCTGTATCGATACCGTCAGACGTCTGTCGCCGCACACGCCGGTCTCAGTCTGCCACGGCACCGACGCGACCTGGAAGGCACTCGGAGACAAGATGCGGATGACGCCGGAAAACTACATCTGTAACTGCGGTCCTCTGTCCACCCCGGGGGGCGAGCTGTACGAGGAATGGGAGCGCAGGGACGGCTGAGCGCGCATTCTCAAAGACGCGCAAAAGAGCCACGCCCCTGCTTCGACATCTGAAAGATTAAGGAATCTCAGATGACATCGTGCAAGAAGGCCTACCAGTTCCTACTCGATCTATATCAAGGAGACTTGGCAGAACTCATTCGTTACTCTGAATCACTACTGTCCGGTTATAAGTCGAACAAATCCAGTTGCGCGCTTGGCGGCACATCGGAGTTTGTGC
>JABMPG010000411.1 GCA_013203855.1 bacterium | reverse complement strand
CCTGTGCGTTATGTTGATCCTGCTGGGCGTATTGTTCCTGCTGTTCCTGCTTCTGCTGTTGCTGGTCCTCTTGTTGATTCTCCTGCTGCTGATCCTTTTGCTGCTGTTCCTGCTGCCTCACCTCTTCGAGTTGCTTTCGCAGGCGATGGGCGATCTCGAAGTTGATGCGCGCGTCTTCGTCCTGAGGGGTCTGGAGGAGAACGACCTTGTTGGCTTCCTCGGCGGCCTGAGCAGATTTGATGGCGCCGTCCATGTCTTGTTGACCGGCTTTTGCTTGAGCCTGCTTGAGGAAAGCCACGCCCCGGCTAAAATCGGCGCGACGGGCGATTTCTTCGTCGCGGGCGCCGCTCACCCGGGCAAAGGCGTCCAGCGCGCCTTCCAGATCGTCCGACCCGGCCAGTGCCGCGCCCCGGTTATATTGGATCCGAAGATCCTCTGGCTTCTTCTCCCGTGCCTGGTCGAAGAGGTTTTCAGCGTCCTGATAGTCGCCCCGTTCGTAGGCCTCGACGCCTTCATTGTTAAGGGTCCGGACAGACTCCGCGCGGAGAATTCCGGCGGAAAGGACTATCGTCAGGAGAGTTGCGAGAACTGTTCGCTTCATGCCTGAGCCTCCTGCTTCGCTTTTCGCTCCCGGCGGCGCTCTCCCAGGAGGATTTCGAGCATCAGGAGGGCGATGGCGGGAAGGAGGAAATACTGAAATCGTTCCTCGTGCTGAACCTGTCGGGTCGATTCGAGTTCGGCGTTCTTCAGGACGGCAATATCCTCGTGGATGGCGTCGAGTTCCACCTCACCGGACGGATTGGCCAGGATTGCTTTGCCGCCCGTCTCCAGCGCGATCCGCCGAAGGGTGTCGAAGTCCAGACGGGTGCTCACCTTCGAACCGTCCGATTCGAGGTAGCCACCGCCTGGCATGGGGATCGGAACCCCATCGGTCGAGCCGATACCAATTGCGTAGATCCGCACCCCCTGTTCCGCTGCCTCCTTGGCCGCTTCGATCGGTTTGCTCTCGTGGTCTTCTCCGTCGGTCAGGAGGACGAGAACCTTATGGCCGCTACCAGCAAGGCGGAATGCCTGGAGCGACTTGCGAATGGCGTCACCGATGCATGTCCCCTGAACCGGGACGCTGTTCACGCTGATGGAGTCGAGGAGGTTGAGGACCATGTTGTAGTCCGACGTCATGGGGCACTGGATGATGGGAACTCCACCGAAAGCGACAATGGCGATATTGTCGCCCCGGAGGCGATGGATCAGGCCCCTCAGTTGGTCCTTGGCCCGGGCCAGGCGGCTGGGCTGGATATCCTGTCCGAGCATGCTGTTGGAGCAGTCCACGGCCACGACGACCTCGACGCCACGGCGGCGCATGGGGCGCTCGAGGGCGCCAAATTGGGGCCGCGCGATCGAAAACAGGACAAGCATGACGCCCAGCGTGAGAAGGATGAACTTGCCATTCTGCCTTGCACGGCTCACGCCTCGGGTCAGTTTGGAGACAACCTCCCAGTCGCCAAAGCGCCTTAGGAGACGGCTCTTCCTGCGTTGGACGAACAAGTAAAACAGGAGGAGTCCCACGGCCGCCACGGGAATGACAATCAGGATCTGGGGTGACTCGAAACGCATGGCTCAGTCGATCAATCCTTCCAGTTTGCCAGTGTTCACGAAAGCAGCGCGACAGGGGGCCTTCGCCCGAACGCCGGACTCGGCGATCAGAACGATCGTGTCGTCGTCTTCGACGTCGATGGAGGCAACGCGGTCGAATCCTGGCTCGACCAGGGCAACGCCCTGGATGTAGGGCAGGCTGAGATTACCCTCGTCAGGGCGATGGGCGGTGGGAATGCCGTGCCGGGTGAGGAGGTTATCGCGGGAGGATGCCGCCAGGCCGAAATGGAAAAATCCGGTCATGTCCTCGATCCCCATGATGTTGAAATGCCGCCCGTTCCAGGGGGCATAGTGCCGTCCGGCGTTGGACATCCAAAGCAGGGTCGAGGGGAAATCTTTGGGATTGCGCAACGTAAACCAGACGTGCCCTTCTTCTGAGAAGGTTACACTGGACCAGGCGATATCCAGTTTCGGGTCGGGGCAAAGAATCGCGATGTCTTCGAAGCCGCGCCGGGCGGGATAGAGGGTGACGTCGGTCGTCGAACCGTCAATGCATTCGACGGCGCGGAGGTCGTCGATGGCAGTGTCGGGTTTGAGCCAGGAATAACCACCCTGGGCCGGGTCTTCCGTCGGCTCGATGAACGAATGGGCCAATACGAAGGGGCTGAAGGAGAGATGACCCGAGCCGGGGTGGTCGGGAAAAAGCACGGTCGCGTGGTGCCCAGGATTGATCGGCCCGTGGATGCCGGAAAAATCGTGGCGTTGGTAGACGACATCATGCCCTTCGACGAGTGCTGTGCGTCCCACGCACTTGCCGCCCTGAATGGGCATGTCGATTTCGAGTTGAAGAACGGTTCCTTGTTCGTCCGAGCGATAGTCTTTCAGGGCCCACTTGCCGTTGGCGGTCTCGCCGTGAACGGGAAGCTGCTTGCCCTGGAAGAGCTCGTCGTTTCCGCCGAACGTGCTGCACATGAAATCGCCGCGCAGAGCCTTGATGATCGTTGGCGTGTCGTCGGCGAGTGTCTCTTCGGCCCAGGGGGAAACGGAATAGGGCTGGATCGGCTTGCGATCCCGGCAGAAGGTAACCGGGGCCAGCATCGCCGCGGTCTCCGTCAGAAAGGCCTGGACGGTTCTTGTCTCCAGAAGGAAAGATGATTGTCCTGCCACGATTTGCTTCTTCGGATTGCTCATGATGCCGCCTCCTTAGGGGATTTTGAGAAACCGCGTGTTCGCCAGCAGAACTTCAACCGCGAGAAGCGCCAGAGCCATCCACGCGAAAATGGCCATCCGCTCATCGTAGATTCGATATATCTGCATTTCAATTTCTGTTTTCTCCAGTTTGTCGATCTCGTCGAGAACCGCTTCGAGTTCGCGGCCGCTGGCGGCGCGACGATAGATGCCGCCTGTTTCGCGGGCAATCTTCTGGAGCAATTCCTCGTCGATAGAGGTCTTGGCCCGCTGGTGGCGAGGGCCATAGGGCGTGGACACGGTGAAGGTGGCATAGCCCTCACTGCCGATTCCGATGGTGTAGACCTTGACGCCGAGAGTGGTGGCGGCGCGCATCGCCTCCGCGGGCGAGATCTGTCCCGTATTGTTCTCGCCATCGGTCATGAGAATCACGACCTTGCTCTTGGCTTTGCTGTCCTCGAGTTTTTTCAGGCATCGGGCCAGACCCATGCCGATGGCCGTGGCCGAACTGTTCTCCGGGTCGAATGTCACGTTCTCAAGGAATTCCTGCACGGTCCCCTGATCAAAGGTGAGGGGGCAGAACAGAAAGGCTTCCTCGGCGAAAAGGACGATGCCCTGCCGGTCGGTTTCCCGCCGTGCGGCGAATTGGGCAGTCAATTCCTTGGCCTTTTCGAGGCGGTTGGGCTGGAAGTCGTCACCGGTCATGCTCCCGGAGATGTCGAGGCAATAAAAAAGGTCAACGCCTTCCTGGACGATGTCCCTCTCGACAGTTCCAAAGCGGGGCCGGGCCAGGGCGACGATGAGGAGGACCAGGGCGGCGAGACGCAGCATGGGCAAGAGTCGACACCAGAAAAGCCAGCGGCCGGGATGAATGTCGCGGAAGAGGCCCAAGTCGGAATACTGGACCGAGGCGCTGCGGCGTTCCTGCCGCTTTAGAGTAAACAAACCGGCCAGCGGGACCAACAGCAACAGCCAGAGGAGGTGAGGAGATCCGAACTGGAGCATCAGGAAAAGGTGGCCTCCTTCGCTTCCTCGGGCGTCTCCACGACGGGGGCCGGTTTCGTCTCGCGAACGATGCGGCGGACACGCTCAATTGCCTCAAGACGGTTCGGCACGGGGGGGGCGTACCGGGCGAATTTGACGCTGTCCGATTCCGAAAGGTCCCGCGCAAGTAATTCGAAGAGACCTACCGACCAACCGAGGCGACCTATCTGTTCGGTGAGTTCCCAAGAGGTCATCTCGAGGGCGTCGAAGCCATAGCGCCGTCCGAGATAGCGCCGGAGAATGTCGGACAGCCGAGTGTAGAAGAATTTGACCGGATCGCGGCGGGCCGCGTCTTCGGTTTCGAGGGCGGCGAGGGCATGGAGAGCTTCAACGTCCGGCGGCAGGAGGGAACGAACTGTTTCGGGTCTGGTCCGGCGAGGCTTTCTGCGCCTGATGCCCCAGACGAGGACGCCCACAAGAAAGAGACCGAGGAAGAGGAGACCTGCCGGGATCAGGAAATCGGAAGGCCGAAGGGAAATCGCTAACGGGGGCCTGACAGGCCGGGCCTGGGGCGTCTCTCCTTCGACGGGCGGGGCGAGAACCGGCTTCACCTCGATGGTTCCAGCCGAGATCCCTTCCGCCCGGGTCTCGCTGCCTTCGGTATAGACGATCTCGAATTCAGGAAGAGTCTGCTCGCCAAATTCGAAGGTGGTGAGCCCCAACGTGATGACTCGCTCTCTCCGATCGGTTCCGGAGACGGGTTGATCGGGCGAGGTTTCGATGGACAGGAATTCGAAACCGGCGAGATCTTTCGGCTGCTGAAAGGGCTGGACCTTCATGGCGGGTTGCCAACGTACGGTGAGACGAACTTCGAGGGGTTCCCCTGCCAGGATCTCCCGATCGGAGACCTCCGCCGTCACTTCTATCTGCGCCATCGCGATTCGAGGCAGGAGGAGTGCCAGTCCGACGAGGAGAGCCATCCATCTCGGAGAAGAGAGAAAAGAGGATCGGGCAGACAGTTCTTGCATCGCAGGACCACTCAATGTCGTTTGGCTCTCAGGCGGAAGAATTTGACGATCGGGTCGAGGTAGGGCTTGTCGGTCTCGATGACCATGTTGTCCACGCCGAGGCTACGGAAGAGACGATCCTGTTCGAGGCGGCGTTGCTGTGCCGACTCTTCGAATTCTTCCCGCACTCTGCGGCTGGACGTGTCGACCAGGAGGGATCGGCCTGTTTCGGCGTCCTGGAGTTCGACGAGGCCGGCCGGCGGGAGCGTTTCCTCGCGGGGATCGCGGAGCCGGATGGCAATCAGGTCGTGGCGGCGATTGGCCAGCATCAGGGGTCGGTGAAGATTTTCCGCCATGAAGTCGGAAACGAGAAAAACGATGGCGCGACGCTTGAGAATCTGGTTGACGGCGTCCACCGAGGAGGCGATGTCGGTGCCTATCCCCTGGGGCCGGGAGAAGAGCAGCTCGCGCACGACCCGCAGGACGTGATTGCGTCCCTTCTTTGGCGGGATCAGTTCTTCGACGCGGTCGGTGAAGCTGAGGAGGCCGACGCGATCATTGTTCTGAATGGCGGAGAAGGCCAGCACGGCGCAGATCTCGGCAGCGATCTCGCGCTTCATGCGTCGCACGGTTCCGAAAGCGCCGGAGGCGGAAAGGTCGACCGCGAAAAAGACGGTCTGCTCCCGTTCCTCCGCATAGCGCTTGATGAAGGCATGGCCGTGGCGGGCGGTCACGTTCCAGTCGATGTCGCGGATCTCATCCCCCGGCATATATTCGCGGACCTCGGAGAATTCCATGCCCCGTCCCTTGAAGACGGAATGGTACTCGCCGCCCAGAACGTCATGCACGGCACGGCGGGAACGAATCTCGATCCGGCGCACGCGGCGCAGAATCTCCCGCATCTGTTCATTCTGCTCAGGGGATTTGGAAGAAGCGGCGGCCATAGAATTACGGAACCGGAACGTGGTCGAAAAGCATTCGGATCACGTCTTCGGGGGTTTTCTCCTCGGCCTCGGCTTCGTAGCTGAGAATCAGACGGTGACGGAGCACGTCGGGACCGATGGTCTTGACGTCATCGGGAATAACATGGCCGCGATGGCGCAGGAAGGCAAAGGCTCGAGCGGCTTGGGCGAGATAGATCGTGCAGCGGGGCGAGGCGCCGAAATCGAGAAGGCCTTGGGCAGGAACCCCGTAGTCCTGGGGCTTGCGGCTGGCGAAGACGAGATCCACGATGTACTCCTTGATCTTCTCGTCCATGTAGATACTGTTCACCGTGGCCCGGGCCTTGAGGATTTCGTCCACGGTTACCACGGGCCGGATCGCGACCGCGGGCTGACCGGCCACGGCGTCCAAAATCTGCCGCTCCTCCTGTCTGGAGGGATAATCGACTTTCACCTTGAGCATGAAGCGGTCAATCTGGGCCTCGGGGAGCGGATAGGTGCCTTCATGCTCGATGGGGTTTTGGGTGGACAGGACGAGGAACGGCTCGGGCAGGCGATAGGTGTTTTCACCGATGGTGACCTGGTGTTCCTGCATCGCCTCGAGGAGGGCGCTCTGCACCTTGGCCGGAGCGCGGTTGATCTCGTCGGCGAGGATGAGGTGGGCGAAGATGGGGCCCTTCTTGACGGTGAACGTGCCTTGGTGCTGCTGATAGATGAGGGTGCCGATGAGGTCGGCGGGCAGCAGGTCGGGGGTGAACTGGATGCGCTGGAATGAGGCTTGGATAGCGGCGGAGAGGGTCTTGACGAGAAGGGTCTTGGCCAAGCCGGGAACGCCCTCAAGCAGGACGTGTCCGTCGCAGAGGAGGCCGATGAGGAGGCGTTCGACGATCCGGCTCTGGCCGATGACGGCGCGAGATATCTCGTCTTTGAGGGTTTCGATAAAACGCGATTCTTCTTGAACGCGGGCGTTGATCTGCTCTATTTCACTGGATACAGGCATTAGAACTCCTCCTCCACTGTGTCAAAGTGGCCCGGAAAAGGCCCTTCAACCGTGTGAAATGCGAAATCCATGCCGAAGAGAGTCGGGAAATCGAGTGAATGCTCGTCGGCTTGTCTGCGACCGGCGAGGGCGTCGGTGCCACACCCCTTTTGATGGGGTTGGAGTGTCTGTTTTCGAACGCGATGGAAAGCCTGGCTTCAGCATGCCAAAGCAGCGTCCGGGAATTATCGTGAAATGTTTCTCGCGCGGCCTGGATCAGGAACCGGGATGCTCGCTGGGACGTTCCCTGTGCGTGCCTTCGACGGCTCGCATGGAGATGAGAACCTTCAGGTCGCGGGCGATCTTTTCGTGAGCGGGCTTGTCGGGACGTTCTCCGCGCAGGGCGGCCGCATCGCACCGATGGCAGATGGACTCGACCATGTCGATAAAGCCCGGATCTGCGCCGCTGGCGTGGACCTGCTCCATGATGGCGTCGCTGGTCTTGTCGGCCTCGTCGATCAGTCCGCGGTTCCGCAGAAGACGGCGCATGAGGGAAAAAACTTTTTCGTAGTAGGCCGGGATGCTGCCTCTGACGAGGACGACCGGCAGAGTCGTGAGCTCGCTGAGGAGACGCTCATCGACGCTGGGCTGCTCGTCGAGCAGAGCCGCTTCCTGAAACCGTTTTCGCCGGAAAAGCCGCACAAGGATGGAACGGCCCCAGACGGCCAGGAGCACGAAGATCACCAGCACCAGAAAGCCGCCCGCGACATGAAACCATCCGAATCGGTCGTTCTCTCCGGGGCCGGTGATGTCTTGGATGGCCCGTCGAGTGGAAATGACGGGCGTAGGGGTGGGTTCGGGCTCGGCCAGATCTTTCCCGAAGATCGCGGGGAACGTGGGGGTGGTGCCGAAATCGAGAAAGGCCGAGGCCTCGTCTCGGGCCTCTTCGGCGGG
>JABMPG010000410.1 GCA_013203855.1 bacterium | reverse complement strand
GTTCTCTGGTCATGCGTACAAGTTACATGCCAAAAAACCAAAAAGCTATGGGAAAAAGCAGGAAAAGCGAAACAGTTGCGCCGCGTGGCTAAAGGCTTACAAAAAAACACTACAGGCCAGCGAGCAAGAACGCGCTGACGTGAAGCAACGCCGTCACACATGGACGGCGGGGCAAGAGGCTCTGGATTTGCAGCGCCTTGTGTTTCTCGACGAGTCCGGAGCCAAGACAAACATGACTCGTCTGCGTGGGCGCACCCAGGGAGGCCGTCGCCTGGTAGACAAAACGCCGCATGGACACTGGTGCACGACAACGATAATCGGCGCGATGCGTTTGGACGGGAGCGCTGCCTGCATGGCCGTCGATGGAGCAACGGATAAGGCTGTTTTTCGAGAATACGTGCGATGCGTTTTGGTTCCTGCATTACGCCCAGGCGACATTGTTGTACTGGACAATCTTTCGGCGCACAAAGACAAAGAGGCGCGGGTACTGATAGAGAAGGCCGGAGCAGAACTCCGTTTCCTACCCCCCTACAGCCCGGATCTCAATCCCATAGAAAAGATGTGGAGCAAGGTCAAGGCGTTCCTGCGCGCAGCCAAGGCTCGCACGCAGGAAGCGTTGTATGAAGAGATTGGATTGGCTCTACAAGCGATAACGCCACAGGACGCAGAAGGGTGGTTTCGCTCATGCGGATATACCGCATCTCAACACTAAAGTGCTCTAGCCATCCGCCTTCGGATTCCCGGCTGGGCAAAGGGAGCCACGATCACGGTGAACGGAAGAAAGGTCGAAGCGAGCGTGGAACCCGGCGCCTATGCGGCCCTGAGACGGCCGTGGAAGACCGGGGACAAGATACAACTCGAAATCGCCATGCCGGTCAGACTGCTTGAATCCCATCCGCTTGTCGAGGAAACGCGCAATCATCTGGCGGTCGCGCGGGGCCCTGTCGTCTACTGCCTGGAAGCCGCAGACTTGCCGGAAGGCACGAACGTTTCCGATATCTGCCTCCCGCGCAGCGTCGAACTGGCGCCCGAATGGCAGGCCGATCTCCTGGGCGGCATCGCGATCCTGAAGGGGCAGGCGGTTCGAAGGCGCTTTCGGGACTGGAGAGACAAGTTGTACGATGAGGCAGCGAACACCGGGGAAGAACCCCTGGATATAGTCCTTACCCCTCACTACTCCTGGCGCAACCGAGGCGAAGGAGACATGTCCGTCTGGCTCCCGGCATATTGATCCGTTTCCCCGGCTTGCCGTGTGTGGTCGAATGTGAGAATATAGCAGGATATCGCATGTTTTCCGAGTTCGCAGGATCGCAAGACTGAGCAGAAACGTCCTGGAGCCAAACAGCAGGAAGCACACCAAAGGCCATTGGTGCTTTCGAGCGCCGAGTGGCCGTAACCGCCGAACCGGACATCGGAATTCACATCCGCGAGGAGGCACTGGCCAAGTTCGGCCCGGCTGGAATGTAGCCGAGAAGCGGCAGCAGCAGTCCAGACCCCTCGTCACCTCCTAAGGCAGTGACGATCAAGAGGGCACATGAATGACCAACGAATCCAAACTGAGCGCAGCCAGCAGGCGAGCTTTGGCTTATTCCAAGGGCCCCGAGTGGTACTGCGACCTACGGGCCAAGACCGTTGGCGGAGACCTTGGTGAATGCCGGGAGGGCGTCATCCGCCGGGACCCGAGCTCGGTCCTGCTGATCGACGGAGTCTACCACGTCTGGTACTCGAAGTCGGTAGGCCTCTGTAAGGGCTTCCTGACCGGCAATCTTGACGACAAGGTCTTCCCATGGGACTACTCGGATGTTTGGCACGCTACCTCTGAAGATGGCTGGGTCTGGCGCGAGGAGGCCCTGGCCGTGGGACGTGGCAAGCCGGGAGCGTTCGATGACCGCAGCGTGTTCACTCCCGAAGTCCTCGCCAACGACGGCGCCTACTATCTCGTGTACCAGGTCGTGAAGTCTCCGTATGTGTGCCGAGCCAGGGAGCACATCGCCATGGCCGTTGCCGACTCCCCCTACGGCCCCTGGCGGAAACTGCCGGGGCCGATCCTTTCACCGGCGGACGACGGGGAGTGGTGGGGGGACGAGGACAACCGCTTCCTGGTCAAGAAGCGGGGCAATTTCGACAGCCACAAGGTTCACGATCCCTGCCTGATGCACTACCACGGCCGGTTCTACCTCTACTACAAGGGCGAAATCATGGGCGAGCAGATGACCTTCGGCGGGCGTGAGGTCAAGTGGGGTGTAGCTATCGCCGACCGTCCCGACGGGCCCTATACCAAGAGCGAGTACAATCCGGTGACCAACTCTGGCCACGAAGTGTGCGTCTGGCACCACAACGGGGGCATCGCCGCCCTTCTCACCACCGATGGTCCGGAGCGGAACACGATCCAGTGGGCGCCTGACGGCATCAACTTCGAGATTCAGGCCCATATCAAGGACGCTCCGAAAGCGCTCGGACTCTTCCGCGACCCCAACCGAGGGAGCGGCCCCCTGGATGGACTCCGGTGGGGACTTTGCCACGTGGTCCGACGCAATGAAGGCTTCATCCAACGCTTCTGGGTCGATGAGACGCAGAAGAACCGGATGATGAATAAGATCGCGGACCGCTAGTGGCATCCGCGAATTCCCGTGATCGCTGGTCACGGCAGAGGGAGCATTTGGGGCCGCCAGATCTCCACTTCTTCAGCGGTCTCGACGCAGGCACGCGACGCAATCGCAAGCGGCAGACCTTACAGGACTTGGTCGGGAAACGATGATGAGAGTGAAGAGAGGACGGACGACGTCCGCCTCCTTGATCAGGCGCTGACGAAGCGAAAGATGGAGACTTCGGTGCGATAGCGACGCTGATTGACAGAACGGAAAGGACATTACCATGCGGCTTCTCTGTTGGTTCGGTCTTATCGGATTGCTTCTATTGACGGCCTGCGCGGGGCGAGCTCCCGTTGTCCAGGCGCCGACGCGCGTGAATGGGCCGCCGCCCATTCCCAGTGGCGGCGGACGTTCGTCGACGAGTTCAACGTCGATGGACTGGACGAGGAAAAATGGGAATCGGCCAACCAGGCCTATATCGGCCACATCCTCTCCAGCCGATGGCGAGAGAATGTTGAAGTCAAGAATGGGGTTCTTCGACTCCTGACGAAGAAAGAGACTCGCGCCGGGCAGAACTGGACGACCGGGAACATCTGGTCTCGGACCTTCCGTCAGAGATACGGTTACTGGGAGACGCGAATCAGGTACGGCATGTCCACGGGCCTGAACAATGCCTTCTGGCTCCTGACTCCGCGTGACAAAGACGCTCCCTCTCGGTTCGAAATCGACATCATCGAGGGGGCATTACCCCAACAAGTTGGTCATGTCCCTGCATAGCTGGAAAGGCCAGCACTGGGCTTCGAAGCAGCGGTGGCTCGCGGAGGGCATGGACCTGAGCAGGGAGTTTCACGTCTACGGTCTGGAGTGGACTCCCACGGAGTTGATCTGGTATTTCGATGGCCAGGAAATCCGTCGGCTTTCCCATGAAATCTGCCACCGCGAGACGGCGGTGTTGAAGTGGGCGGGCGATGTGACCCACGCCTTGGACGGCACCAGCATGGATGTGGACTGGGTGCGAGTCTATGAGCAGGTCCCGGCACCCTCTGTGCCGACGGCCGCACACGCGGCCGACTGAGGTCTCACGAATCTGAATCCGTGGAAGGGCGGAATTATGAGAATCGACCGAATCGAAACATTCCTCCTGAAGGCGCCCCTCGAGGGCTCCGAACGGTTCTATTCCTCTCAGGCGCCCTTCTCGGACCGGAATAGTCTGATTGTCCGCATCACGACGGATGACGGCCTGGTCGGGTGGGGAGAGAGCGGCATTTCGATGCCGCTTGAGCACGTGCAGACGTACATCCACGATGTCCTGGCGTCTCGGATTCTCGGTAAATCTGCGCTCGAAACAGAGCCGCTCTGGGACAAACTCTATGCCTTCTCTCGCGATTTCGGACGGAAGGCAACGCCGGTCGATGCGCTGAGCGGTATCGACATCGCCCTCTGGGACATTCGCGGGAAGGACGCCGGGAAGCCGGTCCACGCCCTGATGGGAGACGCCTTTCGGCAGACCGTTCGGGCTTACGCCACCGGGCTCTACTATCGCGAGGATGACCTGAATGATCCGAAGGGCGCGGCCGACCGGGTTGGCGTGGAAGCCGCCGCCTTTCGCGATGCGGGATTCTCAGCCATCAAGGGCAAGATCGGTCTGCTTTCGGCTCGCGACGACATCCGGCGCATGCAGGCCGTGCGTGAGGCGGTGGGGAGGAGTTCCTTCTCATGGCGGATGCCAAACCATGCTTACAATCGGCACACGGCCAGAACGGTCGGAAACGCCCTCCATGACCTGGGCTTCCTCTGGTTCGAGGAGCCGCTCGTGCCCGAAGACATCGACGGATGCGCGGCGCTCAGACGGGAGGCGGACATCTCGGCTTGCGGGGGCCTCAGCGAGGGACAGAAGATACTGGCTCTCTCGACCTCATTTCACACCCCCCTCTGCTTGCACGTCTGGGGCAGTGGCGTGGTTGCCGCGGCCGCCCTGCAACTGACGGCCATGATTCCACCCATTCCCTATACCTTCGCCCCGCGCGCACCGGAGAACGCTCCCATGTTCGAGTATGACCGGACCCGAAATCCACTTCGCGACGATCTGGTAACCGGAGGATTCCAGATCGAGAACGAAACGTTAGCGATTCCACAAGGCCCCGGCCTAGGTATTGAAATCGACCCCGATGTTCTCAAGCGATTCACTTGGAGAAAAGGGGAAAGCGTCATGGAGTGTTAAGGTCGGGGACGAAGCCCTGCTCGCCCTCGAGACCTTCTGGCGCAACGGCCGATGGCATCTGGTTCTCCCCCATGCCGGCACAATCGGCCCTGCAAAGAAGTGAAATGCGGCCGTTCGAACCGAGTCTTCAACATACGAATATGAAAAACCTGCTTGTGCACAACCGCCCCCCGGCTGTGCAGCCCTCCCCCAAGACCTCGAACTCCAATCTCAATTCCCCGGAACCCACGTCCATGTTACACACTCGACATGGCCCTGGGCGCAAATCGCCATGTTGAAAATGCTCAGGCGGCCAGACCTTCGGCATCGCCCCGCCTTCAAGGCCGGAAGTAATGCACTCCCGTCAGGATCATCTGCGCCGCCAGCGCCGCCAGAATCAGGCCGGTGATCTTGCTCAGGATGTCCAGGCCCTTCGCACCCAGCACCCTCTCGATAAAGGAGCCGAGGAGCAAAATCACTGCCAGACAGGCCACCGCCAGAACGAGCGCCACGCAACCCAGCGTCCGACGCGCCAAATCCGAAATCTCCGCTCCCATCACCAGCAGCGTTCCCACCGTCGCCGGGCCGACCACGACCGGCACGGCCAGCGGCACCACCGCGATATCCTCGTGCGGGTCTGGCGCGATGGGCATCGACTTGTTGCCCTGCACCAGTCGCACCGCCGACAGAAACAGCAACGCTCCCGCTCCCACCCGGAAAGCGTTCAATGTGATCCCGAAAAGCGCGAAAATCAGGTTGCCGAAAAAATACAGCCCGATACACACCACGATCACCGCCCCGCTCACCTGCAAAGCCAGACGGCGTCTCTGCGGTTCCGTATAGCCCCGTGTGCTGGTTAGAAACATGGACAAGGCAAAAAAAGGTGTGAAAAGAAAAAAGAACTTCACCCACACGCTGAAGAGAAAACCGAGGTCCTTTTCCATTGCGACAAGCCATTCCATTCGTAGGGTTTTCAGACAACCATGTCGTTGCGGAGCCTGCGCCTCACCAGGGAGATCGCCAGAGGCCAGCCTGTTCTGCACATCCTGTTCTCCTGCCCAAAGAAGTCAACCACAAAGATGCGCCCAACGCCCGCCCCTTTCCTCCTTGACCTTACGCTATCCTTTCGCCAGAGTATCGGTGTGCCGGGCAACCCGGCCATCTCCCTCCACCGGATTCCCACATGTCGGCAGACCCGACAGGCCACCTCCTCGTCGCGGACGACGATCGAATCAACCACCATCTGCTTGGTCGGCAATTGGAGAAGGACGGCCATACCGTCTCCGTGGCCGAGAACGGTCGGCGCGCGCTCGAAATGCTGGAAGAGGAAGATTTCGATCTCGTCCTCCTCGATATTGTCATGCCGGAAATGGACGGCATGGAGGTTCTCGAAAAGGTCCGCGAAACTCGTTCTGAGGCCGAGCTGCCGGTGATCATGGTCACCTCCCGCAGCGAGCGGGTCCACGTTGTCAAGGCCTTGGAGATGGGCGCCAACGACTACATCACCAAACCCATCGACCTCGCCGT
>JABMPG010000409.1 GCA_013203855.1 bacterium | reverse complement strand
GCTGCATCCTCTCCGGCCTCTTCGAGCAATTCTGGGAGTCCCGAGCCGAAGCCAGAACCTCCAGCCAAGCAAAAGCCGCATGAAAACCCCGATTCATGTCGCGCACCCACCAGAAAGCCCGACAGGCGTCAGAGTAGACATCTAGGGCCGTCGCCCTGAGGCTGTAAGATTGGACAGGGGGTGGATTGAAGGCTGGACTACCACGTGGGGGCCCGAACTCGCCTCTCCGGGGCGCAATGGAATAGCGGGAAACGCGGGGATTTGCTATATGAAGAGAGACGCGCGCGACTTTGATGTCTCGGGCGGGCCTCTGGCGGCTTTTCGGATCATCCCATACACATCAAGGAGCCTTTGCTATGGCGGAGAGAAAAGCATTTTCGATCTCGAGCGGACTGAACCGGCGGAATTTTCTGAAGATGACGGGAGTCGGGGCGGGGGCTTTGGCAATGCTGGGGCCTGTCGGCTGCGCCCTTCGTGGAACGAAACCGGCCTCTTTTGAAAGACCGAACATCATTTTCTTCATCACCGATGACGAGAGTTGGCTGGAGCGGAGCATCTATGGCTGGTCGAAACTGCCCACCCCAAATTTCGATCGCGTCGCGCGCGATGGCGTTCTTTTCACCCACGGCTACACCTCGGCTCCGTCGTGCGCCCCCTCGCGGGCTTCCGTTCTGGCGGGTCGGAATTTCTGGGAGTTGGAGGAAGGCGCCTTCATTCAGGCGTGGCTCCCGGCGAAATTCCCGGTTGTGCCTGAGGTACTGGAGGCGGGCGGCTATCACGCCGGACATACGGGCAAGGGATACGGACCCGGCGTTTACATTCCCTCCTTCCCGGGCCGGAGCCGCAACGCGGCCGGGGACCTCTATAACAGCATTCTGATCGAGAATCCCGAAGAAGGCATAAGCAACATCGACTATCCGGCGAACTTCGAACAGTTCCTGGACGGACGGGCGGAGGGGCAGCCTTTCTGGTTTTGGGTGGGCACCATCGAGCCCCACTCGCCCGTGGGCGAGGACAATCCGGAGAAACTGGCCGAGAAATATGGAATGACTCTCGATAAGGTAGACGTGCCGGGTTTCCTGCCCGACACGCCGGGCTCGCGCCGCGAACGGGCCAAGATTCTCTACGAGATTTGCTATGCCGATGAAACCCTGGGCAAATTCCTCAAGATCCTCGAGGATCGCGGCGAACTGGAGAACACGCTTTTGATCGTCACGGGCGACAATGGCACGCAGATTCCGCGCTCGAAGGCGACGCCCTACGACTGGGGGGTGCACGAGCCCTTGGCGATCATGTGGCCCGCCCGAGTCAAGCCTGGACGGACGGTGGACGACTTCGTGAGCTTTCCCGATCTAGGAGTGACCATGATCGAGGCGGCGGGACTGCCCGTGCCCGAGAGTATGAGTGGCCGCGGCATTCTCGGCACTCTCCTCTCCGACCAGGAGGGCCAGGTCGATCCGTCCCGCGATTTCATCGTGACGGGCCTGGAGTGGCATGGCGAGTTTGACCCGATGAACCGCGCGTCCCGCATGGTCCGGGACAACCGCTACGAGTACATTGTTAACTACGGAACCGGGACCTACTACGGGACGGTCAATCCGGCGAAGGCCCTGCCGGACTCGGAGTTCGAGAAAACGGCGGCAACGGCTACTTCGGGGGAGATCGTGTACAAACACCCCACGCATCCGAAGATGAAGCCTTTTGTGCCGCTGCTTCTGGAAACGCATCCGCCGGAGGAACTGTACGACCTGGAGAAAGACCCGTGGCAGGTGAACAACGTCATCGACGACCCGGCCTATGCGGAGATCAAGGCGCGGCTGAAGGAAAAGATGAAGGCCTATCAGATCAAGACGGGCGATCCTCGCGCCACGGGGAACATGGAGACCTTTATCCGCACCCGCGAATTCGTGCAGGAGCGGAAACGAAGGGGATATAAGGACTGACCACCACAGCAAAATGAGGGGGCTTCCCCGGCCCCCTTCTCACTTTCCTGCATATCTCGTTGACCCGATCCATCTCTTGAAAGAGCACGCTGACGTGAAACGATTCGTATCTGGACGATGCGCCCGGCAGCCGTTGCTGCCCGCCGGAATCCGTGTTTTCAGAAGTGCCGGTCTTCTTCTGCTTGGCCTGATCGCGACGCTGGCTGTCGCTGGTCCGGCAAAGGCCGATGCCCTGCCCGCGCGGGTCATGAGCTGGGAGTTCGCCATCTTCGCGCCATATAGTCTGGAGGCTCAGGGCTGCGCGACCTATGCCGATATCGCCCCCGGCGGTCACGTCCCAGGAAAAGTTGATCGAGATGAAGGCGAAACTGGCCGAGGGCAATGTCGGCCTAACCGGCCATGCCGTCACCCTCATCGGCTACGACGACACGAAGACCTTTGTCAACGTCGACGGGGTTACACGCCAGGGGGCTTTCTTGGCGGTTAATTCCTGGGGGCGCGACTGGGGTGTGTCCGTTCCGGAGGTTGGCACACGCGGATTCATCTGGCTGGCCTATGATTTTGCTTCGCAGGGCTCGTTCACCTCGGAATTCTTCATCAACCGTCCCGAGGAGACGCCCAAGGCCTTGGCCATCGTGGAATGGGAACACCCCCTCTCGCACCAGATTCACCTCGAACTGCTGGCAGGCCCTCCCCAGGCGTCCGAGTGGAGGCTGAACTTCCCCCATAACCTCTATAACCGGCCCGTGAAGACCCGCATCGCCTTGGACATCACCGAGGCCTGGGAGCAGGGCTCCCGCGATTTCTGGCTGCGCAGCTATACCTGCGATTTCGCTCTGGGAGACACACGCCAGATCTGGGGAGATTTTGACGGGGACGGGCAACCCGAGGGTGTGTTGTATGGCAACACAATGCGCGACAATGTTTTTTGTGTATCCGACCTACCTGATGCTGTCGGACAGCTCGGGAGGCCAGAGAATGAGCGATTCCGGATTGCCCGAGCAGGAATTCTCCATGGTGTCGGGTGATCTGAACAATGACGGGAGATTGGACCTGCTGACCTATTCCCTTGAAGGAGAAAGGTTTCAGGCCTGGTCCTACTCGCTTTTCAGCCAGCGCTTTACGTCCATGACCCTGGCCTTGCCGCCTGTCACTCTAGGGCGCACGGGAGTTTCTGACCTGATCGACTTCAACAACGACGGGCGACTCGATCTGGCCACGATGCCCTATCTCGACGACGAGAACGCCTCGATCACGCTCCGCAAACGATCGATCTGACCGCCTTCAAGTGCATCCGCCCCGCCACGACGACCAAAATTGGCCGCGCGGTCGCCTCCAACGGGGTCTATAGACTCGACGTTCCCCTTGCAGGCTGGACTCTCGACGGCACGCACCTCGCGCTGACACTGCTCTCCAACCGCGAGGGGAACGCAAATCAGGGCTTCACCAGCGAAACTGATTACGAACTGAAACTCGCCGTGACCTGGAACCGGTCCTCCCCGATGCCCTACGCACGGGCTGTGTACGCCAACATCAGGGCATCCCCGCTTCGCCGCCGATGTGACCGGCGACGGGAAGGCCGACATCATCGGCTTCGGCGACAAGGGGATCTTCATCGGAGAGTCGTCCGGCTCGTTTTTTTCCGCGCCCGAGATGCGCGTGCCCGGTTTCGGGTACCGGGATGGCTGGCGTGTGCGCGAGGAGTCGGACCCCTATCATCTGCACGAAATCTGGCGCTCCCGAGCAGTTCTGCCTCGCTCAGCAGTTCCCGGGCCAGTACGTCGAACACCCACGTTTCATTGTTGATATCGATGGCGACGGTTTTCTCGATATCGCCGGCTTTGGCCCTCAGGGCGTGACGGTGGCGGTGAACAATGGCGACGGGACCTTCCAGCCCGCCTCGGTCTGGTTCGACGGCTGGACCGCGAGCCAGCACGTGCGGCTCTTTGCCGATCTCAACGGCGACGGCTTCGCCGATATCGTGGGCATCGGACAGCGCAAGGTGGCAGTCTGTCTCTGCGAGGACACCGACGGCGATGGCAAGGGCGACCGGGGCGTTCTCGTGTCCCTCTGTGATGGAGCCGATTTTCTCGCGCCCGAGCAGCGGCTGAAGGATCAGTTCTGCCGCAATTCGGGATGGACAAGCCCGGCGCTTTTTCCCCGCGATCTGGTAGACATGAACGGTGATAGCAACGGCGACATCGTCGGTTTCGGCGAAGACGGCGTCTACGTTTCGCTCGGAGTGGACAACACCGGCGACAGTCAGGCCGATGCCTTCATGCCCGTGGAAAACTGGTTCCGCGCGTTCGGTGCGTCTAATCAACCGCCCTGCGATCCCACCCGCCACCTTCGCCTTCTGGGTGAGGTGGATGGCACAGGCGCTCCCGAGGTCGTCGTGTTCTTTGATGATGGGGTGTATGTCTACTAGGAAGCGATCGGAATCTTCCGCGCTCTACTTGTTCGATTCGACCACCTCGAAATCCACGGACTCCGCGGGAGTTCCGGACAGGGCGACGGACCGTTCGGCTGGCGTGAAGGCGAAGGTTTCCCGCGATGGGATCACGGTCCGTTCGCCATCCACCAGGCTTTCGATCCTGTAATAGCCTTCGGCATCGGTGAGGGCAAAATGGGTCGTGCCGCTCTGCACGCAGACGTTCGGCACGCCCTTGCCCGACGCTGAGGTCACGCGGCCGCTGATCGTGGTCGTTCCGGGGCGGTTCTTCAGCACGTCTGCCATCCAGGCGCGCAGCTGCAGGTTCGATTCGCGGTCGTCCAGAAACATGATGTCCATATGGGCGCCCAGGCCCGATTTCGCGAAGACGGCGGGAAAGCCGAGTTCGGGCAGAATCTTTGACGCGGGCGAGCCGCCATTATCGGTGAGGAAGGTGGCGCGGCCTCTAATGCGCGGACCCCGGATATTGCGCGCGTCTTCATACACGGCGCTACGCCAGCCGTCGCCATCATAGTGCTGACAGGCGTGAAATCCGAGCCAGACGTCGGCGATCTCCTCCGTGCGCAGGCCGATGTAGCCGCAGGCGAGAGCACCGCGCGAGAAACCGGTCAGGAAAACTGCGCCGGGATCGCCGCCGAATTCATCGCAGAGATACCGAATCGCGTCGACACAATACGCCGCCGTCGCGTCCGGGTCGCCCCATCCGTTCACCTCGTTCTTCTTCCCCACCGGGTCCACGAAGGACAAGTTGACCCAGATGTAGTCTTTGCCTTCGCTCATGCCATAGCCCATCGAACTACTCTCGGGCCGCCCCGTGGAATAGCACCAGCCGTGGTAGAAAATGTTTCCGGAGTACTCCGCGATGATGGGGAAACGGCGCTCGGGCGTCCAGTTCGGCGGGAGGTAGAGAACGTGATAGATATCCGTGTCCGCATAACGCGGAACGGTCTGGCGAACTCTCTTTCCGGCCTCGGGCTTTCCCTCGACCATGGTCGGCACTCGAAGCCGTCCCGAGACGTCGGGCGCGCCGTCCGGGTTTTCGCCGGTCACTCGTATCTCGTCGATTCTGACCTGCGACCCGACCGCGGCGTTGGACTTGTAGAAAACCTGAACGAAACCGACTTCGGCCGAGTTGATCACGGTCGTTGTGCCGTCCGGGTACTTCGCCTGCAGGTCGATCTGGATCGTTGTCTTTGTGTCGGGGGCAAGAACGGCCCAGTATTCATGGTTTAGCGAAAACGAGCAAACTGCGCCGAATCCGCCGGGAGAGAAGACCCACCCCGAGATCTCAATATCGATCTGGCCGGTGTTCGTCACGTCCATTTCGAGATAACGGTATGAAGCCAGATTCCAATTTTCGCTCGGGGCCATCAGTTTCACATAGGGATAGGAGCCGCTTTCCGAAACCGTCACCTCCAGGCCGCCGTCAACCTGCCGGACGGTGGTCGCGAAGGTCTCGACCCTCGTCGCATCCAGCGGCTCGGCGAAATCGAAGAGTGTCCTGTCCGCGCCGTCGGATTTCGTAAAGATTGTCATTAGAACCGCCACAATTACCGGCATGAAAACATTTCTCATTGGAAGTCTCCTATCTACGAGATGGTGACTATAATAATCCACCTCTAAAGTCACTATAGGCAGCTTATGGCCTCCCCGATCTTCCGGCGACCTTCTTCATCCGGATTGCGCAACGGGGGACGGGCCGGACCGCAGTTGAATCCCGCGATGCTCATGGCCGCCTTGAAGCCGCCGATGCCCCAGCCGGTGGCGACGAGCCGCGAAATCATCTCGTGCGCTGTCTTTTGAAAACACCGGGCCGCCTTCAGATCCCCTTCGCGAAAACGGTCGATGATACGAAGATAGAGCGGGGCGGCGAAATTATAGGTGCTGCCTACCGCGCCGCGACTGCCTCGTTCGAGACCGTCCAGCAGGATCTCATCCCGCCCGAAAAGGATGTCGAAGCGCCGGTTCTCGAACTCGACGCAGCGCTGGTAGTCGTCCAAGTCTTCAAAGGTGAACTTGATCCCGGCCAGGTTCGGGATGCGCCGCGCGGCCTGGGTCAGGAAATCGATCATGGGGAACTGCGCCCGACTCAGGCTGGGAATGTGATAGTAGTAGAAGGGCAGATTGGGAGCCGCGACGGCGATCCCCGCGCACCACTCCACGAGATCGCCCACGCTCGCAGGCAAAAAGAAATACGGGGCCATCGCACCGATTCCCCACGCGCCGATTTCCCGGGCATGACTCGCCATCAGCCGACAGTCCGCTTGGCAGGTGTGGCCGACGTGGACGATCACCTTGAAATCATCCGGCGCGCTCGCCGCCCATCTCTCGGCCACTTGAAGTCTTTCAGGAATCGTCAGAGACGCGTGTTCGCCCGTCGTGCCGTTGACGAATGCGCCGCAGACCCCGTCCCGGCGAAGAAGATTGATATACTCCGGCACTGTCTCCAGGCTCAGGTCCCCATTTTCATGCAGGGGCACAAAAGGGGCCGCGATCAATCCGTCGATATGCTCTATCATTCCGCTCCGGCCCTCTTCTCTGCTGAGTCGCCCTGATCTTCCTCGTGTTCTATCGAGGAGAGCGGAATAGAAGCCCAGACGATTGATTCATAAGGGCCCTGGATACCGCCTTCGTAAAGACACCCGACCTCCCCGTTCGCCTGCACGGCCAGGTCCGAGTAGGCGCTGGGCCCGGAATGGAGCACGCGGGAACCAGCCCAGGTTTCGCATTCGTCGAAGCTCGCTCGGACGGTCATGTTTGCCCGGGTATCCACGCTGGCCGGATTGCTGAAGAGGATCACGCTTCCCTGGCACTCGCACGGCCATGAATAGCGCCTGATCGCGCCCTGACAGATCGGCTCGATCAGGGCCGGGTCGCAACGCTGACCCTTCCAGGTCCGCCCGCCATCGTCACTGATGGCGATCTGTCGATTTCTGCGATTTCGGTCTGCGTTGCGCATGTTCAGGAGAAGCCGCCCGCCGGACAACTCCACGACCTCGCATTCATTCACATCGGGCTCGGGCGCGGCCCCACCGAGGAGCCAGGTCGCACCGTGATCGTCCGAGTAGATGACGTGCGAACCGCGCCTTTTCGTTCCGGCCACGACATGGTCACAGGGAATCATCAGGCGCCCGATATGGGGGCCCCGCTCGATTTGAATCCCGCCTCCGGGACCGCCCGCGAACCAGGTCCAGTCCGGCTTTTTCACCTTCGACGTGATCTCCCGGGCAGATGTCCATGTTAGGCCGTCATCGGTCGAAGAAGCGACAAAAACCCGCCGCGTGTCCCGGCTGGTTCCGTCGACGATCTCTCTCTCCCGATCCTGTCCGAGGTTCCAGGTCATGAGCAGCCAGATCGTTCCCGTTTTCGCATCGACGACCGGGGAAGGATTGCCGCACGTGTTCCCGCCGTCGCTCCATACGACCTGTTGACCGCTCCAGGTCCGCCCGTTGTTTTCCGAGCGCCTCAGAAGCAGGTGGATCTCCCCGGTGTCGCTCGCCAAGTGTTTGCGTCCCTCGCAGAAGGCCAGCACCGTGCCCACTTTCGTCACGGCAAGCGCGGGGATCCGATACGTATGATAGCCATCCTGGCCGGCGATAAAGAGCGGCTGGCCAAAGGGCCAGGCATGGCTTTCCAATGCGATAAATCCTTTCCACTGATGTGGAACCGGCGCAGCGCCGGTCAAAGGCGTGGCATCATGACTGGCTAGGGAACCGGCCGACGCCTAGATCTTGACTCGAACCACTTCCTTCTTCCGGAGAACGTACACGAAAGCCCCGGACATCAGGATCAGCACGAGGGCGCAGACGAAAAGAACCGTTTTCTGCTCCGAACTGAAAATGGCGATCAGCAACACGATCGCTCCCAGGAAACCGAGTGCCCAAGCCATCACCTTGGCCGGTCCCGTCGCGTCCACGACCGGCACGGGCTCTTGCGTCTCCCTCTCGAAGGCATCCTGCAGGCGCTGCCATCCCGGGGCCTCGCGCCGGCTCCGGAACTCGAAGAACGTCAGGACGCCCAGCGCGATGATGATACCCGTCAGAAGGTCCGCTTCGCGCTTGTGGGCGGCGATCCAGTTGATAATGCCCTGCGTGGAAGGCATGTCGCCAAACCAGCCGTCGGCCGCGAACCCGAACTTGATCAGAGCCCAGGCGATGATCGAGAAGATGACCGACCACCACACCGCCCCCTTCGTCACCCGGCGCGACCACAGCGCCCAGATGGTGGGCAGGAGCAACGAGGGCCCAAGAACACTACCGAAAACCAGGACCCAGTTCTGGTAACTTGTCATACCGGGGATCAGAATTCCGCCCGCGATCATGTAGACGCCTAGCGTAACGGTAATGATCCGCCCGAAACGCACGGTCTGTTTTTCCGTGGCCTGGGGCCGGATGAGCCGCTTGTACACGTCGTCGGTCAGGACGCTGGCATACACGTTGAGTACCGAGGAGATCATACTGGCCGTGGCCGAGAACATGGCCGCGACCATCATGCCGATCATTCCGGCGGGCAGAACCTCCTTGCACATGAGGATATAGGCTTCCTTCGGGTCGGCGTTCGGGTTCACGACCCGGTAGATCATCGGGGGCGCCATCCACAGGAAAGGCGTCGTCAGGTAAAGAACCCCGAAGAGATAAAGGGTCTTCCGAGCGTCTCCCGGAGTCGAAACGCAGAAGTACCTCTGAAGAAACTGCCAGGAGGCGCCGAGGCTGAACATGTTCGACAACATCCAGCCCACCAGGAAAATACAGGTGAACTCCCCCGCGGTGGGCTTCATGAAATTCTCGGGCGCCAGTTCCAGGAAACGCCCGATCCCGCCCACATGGTGGAAGCTGAGCGGCACGACGACCAGCACCGAAAGGGTCAGCACGTAGAACTGGAGCGTATCGGTCATGAGCACGGCCCAAAGCCCGCCGCTCATCGTGTAGACGATGATGATGGCGCCCAGGATCGCGACCGCCCAGGGAACGGAAAGGAATCCCGTCGTGGCATCCCGGATGAACCACCCCTCCGGCACGATGATCAGGGGACAGATCAGCACGGCGAGAGCATAGATGGTCAGGCCGGTTCCAAAAGCCATGATAATGTAGAACCAGGTATAGAAATGAAAGGCCCCGCTTCCGTAGCGTTTCTGAATGAACTCGGCGCCCGTGGAAAGCCCGCTTTGCCGCCAGCGCCCGGCGATGAAATAACCGGCGATAAAGGCCGCCACCCCGTAGCCCAGACTGATGCTGATCGCCACAAAGCCGAACTCATAGGCGATCCCTCCCCAAATCACAAAGGTGCCGGCCGAGAACATCGTCATGTAAGCCGACAGGCCCGAAATCCACCAGGGCGATTGACGTCCGGCCACGAACATCTGGGAAGCGGTCTTGGTCTTGCGGGTGAAAAAGAAACCGATTGCGAGCAGACCCCCAAAATAAACAAGCAATACCAGCAGATCTAAGGCTTCCACGGATACAAGCCTCCATTTCTGTGATTTCCCCTGAAAATCGGGGAGGCCCCATCAACCCCAGAGGAATTCTCCACTTTCCTCAGAGAGAGGGAAAGAAAAAAAGACCACGGCAGCGCTGGCGAAAGGCTAGTCCGCAGCGGGAACGTGATAGGCCGACGGCGGCATCTCAGCGCGGAACCTATCGAACGCATCGGACAGCCCGGCCGCCACGTCGGGATGTTTCTCCGCAAGATCCGTCGTCTCACCTATGTCCGATTCGAGATCGTAGAGCCTTCGCGTTTTTCCATAGACCAGGAGTTTCCACTTGCCCTGGCGAATGGCGCCGCTCTCGGTGGAATACCAGAACAGCATGTCGTGGGGAGAACCCGTCTTTTCTCCCTGAATGAAAGGCAAGAGGTTCACGCCGTCCAGAATCGTCCCCTTCGGAACCTCCGCTCCGGCCGCGGCACAGAAGGTCGGATACAGGTCGAGTGTGCTGACGGGCTGCGTGTAGACCTGACCAGCTTCGAGACGCGCGGGCCAGCGCAGGATGAAGGGCTCGCGGATGCCCCCTTCGAGGTACTGCCCCTTGTGCCCGCTGAGGGGTCCCGCGCTGCCAAGCAATTCCTTGGGCCACTCCTCGGGCCAGTCCACGTTGTAGGCGAAGGTGGGGCCGTTGTCGCTGGCGAAGGCGACGAGTGTGCTATCGGCAAGACCGAGGCGATCCAGGGCGTCGAGCACGCGACCGACGTTTTCATCCATGGAAAGCAGCATCGCGCCATAGAAACGCAGTGCCTCCGTCTTGAGATGAGAGACCGCGTCCAGGTGGGATTTCTTTGCCTGCATCGGACTGTGCGGCGCGTTGAAGGCGAGATAGAGAAAGAACGGCTCTTCGGCGTGACGTTCGACGAACTCTACCGACTGCCGGCCCAGCCGATCCGTCAGGTACTCGTCCCCCTCGCGCTCCGGACCCCACACGATCCGCTTGAAGTTGCCCTTCGCGGTTGATTCGTCGACGCCGCCATAGTGACCCTCCGCGTCGGGCCAGTAATCCCCGCCGAAGTGCATGACTGACATCGTCTCGTCAAAGGTTGTCTTCGGATAGTTCGGCAGGTTCCATTTTCCCGCCATCCCCGTCGCGTAACCCGCCGACTCCATCGGTTCACTGATGATTTTCTGACTCGCCGGAATGCGATTGTTTTCGGGCGTCTCCTCCAACCCCGGCAGCTTCGCCCAGGCATCCTTATTTGTCTGGATACCGAACCGCTGCTGATAGGCCCCGGTGAGAAGTCCATAGCGGCTCGGGCCACAGACAGGCGCGGTGACGTAACCATCCGTGAAACGAACGCCCTCGGCCGCGAGGCGATCAATGTTGGGAGTCGGCACTAGATTCGTTCCGCCATAGCATCCCGCGTCCCCGTATCCCATGTCATCCGCATAGATCAGGATGATATTGGGGTTGCGAATCGCGCTCTTCCCATCGGCCCCGAAAACGCCGCGCGCCAGACCGGCAACTGAGAACGCTGCCGCGGTCCCGCCTATCCCCTTTAGAAAATCACGTCGGTTCATTTCTGATCACCTTACCCCTCTCTTGCAGATTCTCATCACTCCTGAAGCGCCATCCGGACATTCTCCGCAACGGGTTCGGCCATGGCCTGATAGCCTTTTGCCGTGAAATGCGGATTGCCGTCCGCAAGTCCGATCTCTTTCAACCGTGGCATCGCGAAAGCCCACAGGTCATGGATCGCCACTTCTTCTTCCGCCATCACGCCAGCGGCTACCTTGTTATACTTCGCCTCTCGCCCGGAGAAATAGCCGTGGAAATCGACGGCCAGCGGAGTGGTCGAGCACCAGATCAGCTTCGCCCCGGTCTGCTTCAACCGACCGACCAGTTCCCGTAGGTTCCGCTCGTATTCCTCCGGCGTCACCCTCACGACACCCTGTCCCCGGACCGGATAATTCCCGTCCGCGTCCTGAAACTGGTCGCCGTCGAAAACCTGGCGGAGATCGTGCAAGCCGAAGTTGAAATGGATCACGTCCCACTTCCCCTCCCCGAGCCAGCTGTCCAGATCCCGCAGTCCGACTTTCGTCGACCCGCAGTTGGCCAGGGGCCGATGCACGTTGGCCACGCCCTTCAGGAGATCCCGCACCGCGGGCGTGTAGCCCATGGAGATGGAATCTCCGATCAGCAGCACGCGGGGCAGGCCCGGCACGTCCGCTATCGCCACCAGGGCGGGATCAACCTTCTTCTGAGCCTCCGCCGTTGGGTTTTGCTGCGTGGTGACTGTCCTCATGAAAATCTCCAATTCCACCGCGCCGTCCGCATGGGAAAGGCGCAAACTGAGTTTTCCGGCGGCCTCGTGCCATAGGTTGCTCTTCGCCGCCGATTCCGGCGTGATTCTCACCTGCGGCCGCTCGTCGCATGCGAACGTCAGTTCGGTGTCCCGCTCGGGATACTCCGTATTCGCCTGAAGCCAGAGTCGCTCGTCGCCATCCTCGAACTTGCCCATCACATAGGCATGGGGCCCGATCTTCCCGGCGATTTCCGTGAAGGCTTGCCGGTTCTCTAACGGCACGATGTAGTCCACGGTCACGTCCTGGTTTTCGTTGCTGTTCAGGACCGTCAGCGTGTCGCCTACGATCGTCACGAGCGCGTCGCCTTCATACCACTTCGGGTAGGCCCCGTCGAACCGGGTCTTGACCGCCGCGGACTCCTGAAGCTGCGAGAGAGCCAGCGTCTCGATGCCGTGGCCGAGGTCCGCCTTCCCCTGCGGGAAGACCGGAATGTAGTAGTACTGCCCCGTGTTCGGGAAGAACTCCATCAGCTCGCCGGGGATCACGCCCGCCGATTCGAAACCGTACGTCGCGTCGTAGAGCGGCCAGTATTCGTGATAATACGGCTCGGAATCTTCCTTTTCCGGCACACCGTCGTTATAGACCGCCAGGTGGATCTGGTCAAGGACCTGTTCCTTGCTCGGAACCATCCGGTGCTCGATCACGCCGCGCATGAAAGGCGCGATATAGCGGTGGAAAACGGGGGTCAGTTCGCCCTCGCTCGTCCAGTAGCCGGACGGACTGGCGTTTGCAGGCAGTCCCTTTTCGCTGATCCGGTATCCCTCGCCGACACGCACGCTACCAGTCTGCCCGTCCAGGCTGTAGACAGCGCAGCCGCGGCTGATCCCCATGACGAAGGTCAGGTCCCAGAAGATCTTTGGCATGTCCCGCACGACGCCGCCACGCTGGCCCCGGATCTCGCCGAGTTTGCGGAAGCCGACCTGTTGCCAGTACCAGCCGCCGTCCTCCCACGATCCCTGATTGGTGATCGCGTCAGACAGGTAAAGCCCCAGCACCGCGCTTTGCGAAACGAACTGGCGGTGGAGGATGTTGTTCTTCTGCGCGAAAATGAGATAGTCGGAATACTCCTTCAGGAGCGGCGCGATCTCAGCGTAGAGCGTGTCCCACTTGTTGTCCGTGGGATAGGTGCCGTCGGCCTCGTAGAAAAGCCTCCCGTATTTTCCGCAGATCTTCAGAAGGCGGTGGGTGTAGATCTGGTTCAGGCCCCCGCTGTAGAGAGAGGAAAGAGATTCTCCGCCCATGACGCCCATCGCGTTGGGATAGGCCTGGAAAACCGCCTCGACCTCGGCCAGTGGCGTCCAGCCCGTTACAGACGAAGGATGATGAGTGCGGATGAAGAATTTCTGGTCCGCTTCCTGAAGCGGTCTGAGAAGATCTATCAGCCCGAATTTCTCGGCCGTATTGAACGCCGTGTACGGCTTGAGGTCTTCCGGGATCGTGTTCTTGAACTTCCTGAAGTCCGTGGCCCCCCGAAGTTCCATCGTGAACAACGGCCTCTCGGGGGTGATCTGGAACTTCAGCGGCGTCTTCGCGTGGTCGTCATTCACGTCCAGTCGACGCGCCTCGGACCAATCTCCCGGATTCTTCCCTTCGATCGCGCGCACCCGCCAGAACCACGTTCCCGGCGTAGGCAGTTGGTTGTCCTCCGGCAGAAAGATCGGCCATTCGATCTCCGAGCGAACCGGGAACGTCCGGGGGGCGCTGAACTCCGCGTCCCGCGCCATCTGAAGTTCGTAGTCAATCGTCCCGGGGACGATCTTCCAGCGGAAGAAAGTCGCCAGGTCGGTCATGGACATTCCATCGGCGGGGGACGAGAGTTCGGGCGCGGGGAAAGGCGCGGGCGAGAGGGTCAGCTTGTCCAATCGCGCGCCGGATGCCTCATTTACTTCGAGAATGAAAGATTGGCGCTTGCCCTCCCAACCCGTCAACTCCGTGAAATTCACTTCCTTCTCGCCGGCCTGGCTCAGGCTCATTACTTCGACTTCGGCCCCGCCATCCATCGGCCGCGCCACGACCCGCACCGGACTGCTCTCACTGGTCTGGCTGGCTTTCGCGCTCAGACGATACGCGCGCTGAAAATCGATTGCCAGCGCCGCCTGCCGCGAGCCTTCGTCGCCGGAAGCGATGAGGCCCGACGCTTTCTCGCTCACTTTGAAATCATCCGTTTCAGCGGGTTGCAGCGGAACGCCGCCTAGATAGACGGCATAGGGCGTGTTCAGACCGGGCCTCTTGTCTTTCGTCACGCCCGCGAAAACCTGGTGTGTCTGGTTCCAGATCCCGACGTCGCCGCAGGTCGCCACGAAGGCCAGACCCGTATCGACGGGATGATCCGGGGTGATCTTGTAGGGGAAGTTCCCACGCTCGGCATCGATCAGGCAGATCGTGAATTCCGACGGCCAGACGGCCCAGACCGTGGACCCGAGAAGTTGAGTCGTGACATCGTCCGACGTCGAGAATCCGATCCCGCAGCCCGAGCCCGACTGGACACCCAGCCAGCATTTTTCGCCGCGCCAGGCCACGCGGGTATAACCGTTGCTCGGACCGGAAAGCAATATCCGGCTCGGCTCTCCGGGATCCTCGTACTTGAGCACGGGCTCCACATCCAGCAAATCGCCGAAACCGCCGCGCATCCCGCCGCCGATTCCGACATAAGCGAGGTACACGGCCTCATCGCCCGCGTTCTCAAAGATAGTGCGATAGGTCAGAATGGGCTGGCCCGGCAGGAGTGTGTAGATC
>JABMPG010000408.1 GCA_013203855.1 bacterium | reverse complement strand
GTACGGCCGGATCTGAACTTGAATGATCCATCTGCTTCAGGTCCTTGGCAGGCGGCCTCGTCCGAAGATCGGATCGCATGTTTCGAATACCGGACCGAGTCTGGCCGGTCGTGTCGGGTTCTAACCACGCTCGGATGTTTCGTTTTCGTCAAGGGGCAGAGACGAAGGCTCTTCAGCAGGCTGAGATGCCGCCTTCTCCATGGGGCGGTCATTCATTGCGAGTTCTGGGTCGAGCCCGTTCGCTGGTGTGGGGGGAGGTTCGTGCTCGGACGCGCCCTCTGTTTCAGGCTTCTGGGGTCCTTCCCCATCTGTGGTTTCTTCCTCGGAGGCGTGCGCGGAGGCTCTTTTTCGGGCCCAGGTGGGGCCGCTGATTTTGTAGAGGATTTCGCCGTCTTCGGTCTCACCGATTGTTTCGATGCGGGTCATGCGGGTGTGCTTGGCCACGAATTCGGCGAATTCGTCGGGTTCGTAGTTGTGGAAGATCTGTCTGGGGTCGGCGGGTTCGGGTTGTCGGACGGAGAAGAAGACGATGCGGGCCCGGATGGCGCGGAGGGTTTTGACCAGCCGCTTGTGTTGCATTTTCTCCTGGGTGAAGGGGCGGAGGATGTCGTCAAGGGCGAGGATGACGTCGTAGGGCTTGAGGTTGGGGAATCCGAGGATGGTTCCCTGCCAGATCTGGAAGTGGCGATTGCAGGCGAGGCGCAGGTCGTTCATGTGGCGCACGGCTTCGGGGGATTTTTCGAGGGCGGTGCACTGGAATCCGAGTTCTTCGAAGCGTTGGCAGAGGAGTCCCCAGCCAGCGCCGATGTGGAGGAGACGGCGTTTTCTGGGATCTTCCTTCTTGAGAACCGCCCGGAGCATCTCGAAGCGTTCGGGGCCTCGGCGGGCGGGGATGTCCTCGAGGTCGGGGTGGGGGATTTGCTCGGGGAGTTTTCCATCGGGAGAGGATTGAGCGATTCGGCGCAGGCTTTCGCGGAATTCGATCCATCGGGGATGGCGGAGGACGATTCGGACGGGGATGGCGGGGAGTTCGAGGATCTTGGCGATGGTCAGGCGGTGCTGGCCGTCGAGGAACATGAGACGGCCGTTGCGGTCGAGGGCGACGGTGATTTCGTTCTCGGCCTCCTGGCCCGAGTCTTTCAGTTGCTGGAGGGTGAGATATCCATTGGCCTTGATGCGCTTGTAGAGGGTGGTGAGTTCGGCGCAGCGTTTGTCAAAGGAGGCGGGGGACTTGAAGCGGCCGGAGCGGCCCTTTCCGATGCGTCGGATGGCGCGGGCGTAATAGGGGGTTTCGGACCATTCCTTGTTGCGGAGGATGACGTCCTGAAAACTGGTAAAGAGGTCGCTGGCCGCGAACATCTGGTCGAGGGGCTCATCCCAGTTGCCATCGAGGACCATCTCCTGGGGGCTCGCGCTGTAGAGGTCCGCAAGTTGTTCGGGCGTGATGGACTCCAGCAGGCGGTTGCTGCCGCAGATCAGGGAGAGGTCGCGGGGGTTGATGAAACGGATAGTCGGTCCGTCGGGCACGGGTCTGGGCCTTTTTCCGGAAGAGGGGAAGCCGCGGTCAGTACAACGTCCACCAGGAAGCTGCGGCCAGAGGCAACTGCTCACTGGTGACCAGCATACCGCCGTCCGGAAGAGCAGGCAATTGAAACCGAGCGACGTTGCCGACGTAGTCGACGTGGATGTTCTGTCCATCCAGTGTGGCCGATCGGACCATCTGCGGGTGGTAGATCTCCAGGACGCAGGGCTCGTCGCAGGCGACCCATATCCGGCGGCCTCCCAGACTGTGGGAAATCACGTCGATGGGGGCGTTGGCCCTGAGGAGGTCTTCTCCGGCGAGAGCGGTATCGGCCAGGAGGGTGAGGTCGCGGCCGCCAAAGCGGTTGCCCTCGTAGTCCAGGAGGGCCATTGCTCCCCGGGCGGTAAGTCCTTGCACACCGGTCAGCCCACCGGAGTTTGGCCAGACGATCCGCTGGCGCATGTCGGAAGTGGCGCCATAGTAGATGTTCACCCCGGCTTCGACGGTTGCCGTATCCCATGCCGCGAACTGGTACTGGGGATCGGTGCGGAAGTGGAGGACCTGGAGCGACTGGGCGGAGGTGGCGGCGGTGCGGACGCGGCGCATCTGGAAGCCTCTCTCATAGACGTTTCGGGAGGTGTTTTCCTGCCGGGTTTCGCCAGGCGCGAGGGTCTCCGGCACGTACTGCGGGATGACCTGGGTGGGTTCGATGACGCGGGTCCAGGAGTCGCTGGAGAGGTCGAGGATGGTCATGTACTCGTTCGGGCTGGCGGCCTGGTTCGGGTAGAGGCGCGTCTCGGTGGGCGAGACGGTCTGGAATACCTGATCCTGGGGGTACTGGTTGTAGTCGTATGGCGTGCCGGGGGTCTGCTGCGGGTCGGTTTTGTAGCCGTGGAGGAGCATTTCCAGGTTGGCGGGAGCGCTGGCGGCAATGACGTCTCGTTGAACGATCAGGTCCTGGAATCCGACGAACTCGCGGCGGTAGGACTGGATGTTCGCTCCCGACTCGTAGGCGGCGGTGGGGTTTAGGAGGAGGTCGAAGCATCCGGGGCTGCCGAGGGCGGCCTCGGTCTGGCCCCAGAACTCGGGCGCGACGACCTCGCTGTAGGCGTCCTCGGAGAAGCCGCATAGGGTCAGGCCGTTGGCGACGAGGATGTTCTCGTCCTGCCGGGTCGCGCCGAAGAGATAGTGCGGGGCGACTACGTAGGGGTAGCCGTTGCGGTAGAGGACGAAGGAGCCGAGGTCGGGGTGCTCGTGTCCGCTCCAGAAGGCTCCGCATTTGGCCGCGAAATAGAGGGCGCCGTCGTTCCAGCCCGAGCGATAGACGAACTCGCCGCGGTCGGGGAAATACTTCCAGTTCGGGAGGGCATTCCGGTTGACGGCTGGCGTGTCATAGGTTTGCCAGATGAGATGGAAGGGTTCGGTGTGGGTGAAGGCGGAGGTCTCGGAGATCCACTGGGCGATCTGGTCGTCGAGGCGATTTCCGAGGAGGGACATGGTCATGCGATGGGAACTGAGGGGGAAGCTTTCCGTGTTGCCGAAGGGCAGGATTCCGCCGGCGTTGCTTATACGGCCGGGCACCATGCCGTAGAGTTCGTATTCGGGGGCGCCGGTGTACCATTCGCTTGCGTAGGGATTGGCATCGCCGTTCATGCGACGGGTCTCGGCCCAGAGGAAGAGGCCCTGGTTGGCGCGGGTGTAGTAGGACAGGCCCTGATTGCCGGATCCGTCCGCGGTGAGGGTGTCGAGTTCGGAACCGTAGGTATCGTCGAGGATCCGGCTCCACGCGTCGCGACGAGCCGGATGGATGCTGGGTTCGAGCAGGCGCTCCAGGCCTTGGAGGGCGGCGTTGCGG
>JABMPG010000407.1 GCA_013203855.1 bacterium | reverse complement strand
GAGGAGAATGGGCTTACAAGAAAAGCCACCGAGGAAAAGGAATAGGGCACGCTCCCATCCCGTCGGTTTGAATGCCGCCTTTCCCCGGATTGATTGGCAGGACAACTCGACGATCAATCCGGGGAAATTGCGCGTTCTGGCTCCTGGCTGACGCCGAGCCCCGGTCGGGCTTTTTTCTGTTCTTTTGCCTTGGGTTTTCCGGATTCTAGGAATAGCCTTTTCCGTTAGAGTGGGTCTGTCCTGAGGGAACAGAGGCGGCCCGGCCTTCTTTCTTCCGGGAGCGTGCCATGCCTGAGACTTCCACCGAAACCTATCTCCCCGCACCACAGCTCAAGCGAGCCTGGTCGGTGGTGACCCTTGCCGGATGCCTGGGTGCGGTCTACTTCCTGATCTGCGTCGGCGGCGTACCCCGGATGGAGTTCCTCCGGATAATGGGCGCCACCCCTTTCCATTTCGGCGTAATCGCCGCACTGGGCTCTCTCTCCATCTCATTCCAGATTCTGAGCGGCATCCTCACAAACCGGATGACACGCCGCCGAACATTCTGGATCACGATCACGGCCATGCACCGGCTCATCTTCGTGCTCGTGCTGGTCTCGCCCTGGCTTTTCGACGGAGAGAGAATCCGCCTCTGGTGGATCATCGCCATCATCTTTGTCCACGATGCTCTCGCTCACCTGGGAAGCCCCATGTGGTTCTCCTGGATGGCAGACCTCCTCCCCAGCGAGAAAGTCAATCGCTACTGGGCCACCCGGCAACGCATTGTCACGGCCACCAATATCGTCGCGGCTATCCTCGTGGCCTACCTGTACGATTTGCTGGAGAAACGCGACATGCAGGTGGGCGGATTCGTTATTCTGGCCGCCTTCGGGATCGTGGTAGGCGTGGTGGATATCCTGCTTTTCAGACTAGTGCCCGAACCCCCGAACGAGCGCGTTCAGGACCCGCATATCCTGCAGACTCTCCTACAACCCCTGCGCGACAAGGAATTCCGCCCTTTCCTCATTTTTATGGCTTACTGGACCTTCTCAGCGGCCATGGCCTGGCCTTTCTTCGGCTTATATGCCCTCGAGGTTCTGAAACTTTCCGTGTTCAAGACGCAGATCATGTTCATGACGGGTGGCCTGGGAGTTCTCATATCCTCTCGCTACGCCGGACTGCTCTGCGACACTTACGGTCAAAAACCGATTCTCCAGATCGCGCTGGCCGGTAAGGCAGTCGTCCCCCTGACTTTTCTCCTCGTCCCGCCCATCGCCATCGTCGCCGTGCCCGTCATCGCCACCATCATGTTCTTCGATGGCATGCTCAACTCCGCCTTTGCCCTGTCCACGCAGGGCGTAATGCTCAAGCACACGCCCCGCCGCAACCGTTCCATGTACATCGCCGCCACGAATTTCATCGCCGTGGGTATCACCGGCGCTTTGGCGTCCTTCTTTTCCGGCTATCTGATTGACGCCCTGAAAGAGCTGCATTGGCAGCCCCTGCCTTTCTGGGTCTTCACGGGCTTTCATGTGGCCTTTCTCCTGAGCGCCGTTCTCAGAATTGGCGCCAACAAACTAGTCACCCGCCTTCATGACCCCCACGCCGTCCCCACCCGCACCGTCCTCAGCCACCTGCGTGTCACCAACCCCTTGAAGGTGACCCGCGCCGTGTATCAGCTGCACACAGCGGAGACTGACGAAGAGCGAATCGAAGCGGCACGGCGACTGGCGCACATAGGAAGCCCGCTGGTTATCCGGCAACTTATTCCCCTGCTTCAGGACGAAAGCCGCCCGGTCCGGCGCGCGGTGGCCGACGCGTTGGGTGAGATCGCCAGCGGGGAGGCGTGTGAGCCTCTGACTAAAGCGTTGTTCGATCCAGAGTCCGGCATTCAGCCCTGGGCGGCCCGCGCCCTCGGGCGGATCGGAGGCGTCCAATCCGTCCAGGCCCTCTTGTCGGCCCTGCAGAAACTGGACAGCGCCACAATGGGCGAAGCGGTCGATTCTCTGGCCAACATCGGCGACAGCTCCGCTATCCTCCCGCTGATCTGCCTCTATCAGGACGTGGAGGATCGCCCCCTGCGCCGCCGAATCGCCGCCGCCCTCGGCCGCCTCAGCGAGACCAAGACCGAGGAAGAAGTGATGGCGCTGCTCAACCCGGCCCGCCCCCACGGCGCCGCAGCCCCCCGGCCCTGACCCCGGGGCCTCTCAAAGCCCAGTTGAACGTCGTACAGCAGATTCTGATCGGGCACATTTCCCTGGGTGACTATGTGAAACAGCCCAATCTCAGACTCAAGACTCAGGACTCCGAACTCTATCATCCGCCCTTGCGTTTCCTCATCCCGGTCCGTATAAGATAATAGAGTGAGGCGTTACTTTGATGTCTTGCCTCTTTTCTTTCGTCGTCCAATCCTGGTGGAGCCAAATTCTTGAGACACAATCTATTCCTGGTCGCCCTGGCCTTGTTCGCTCTCGGGTTTCTGTACGACCAGAGGATACTCCCCCACTCTTCCCGCGGCGTGAGCGCACCGACGGTGGGCCGCGCACCTTCGCCCGTGCTCGGGACGGATGCGCCCTCCCCGACGCCACGAGCCACTTCTGCGCCCGCTCCCACTCCCACTGCCTATGTCACACCGACGCCGGCGCCCCGCCACCACTTTACGACGAGCAAACGCGATGACATGGCCGGGTGGGTCACACAGCAGTTACTGTACCTCTTCGATCCCTCCAACCCGAACCGGCCTGTTATTGGCCTGGACGGTTTCTGGAAGAACGCCGAAGTGGAGGACGTCCAGGTGGTCTCGCAGTCCGATGATTCGGTGACTCTCAAGATTGTCTATGTCCAGAAGGGCAACGGCACGGTCGAGCCGCAGACCGTGCTCGCGGATTACGGACGCAGGCGGGACGACTGGGTGCTCGAAGCCTATCATGGAAAGGGATTCTCTGGGCCCTGAGAGCCGGTCCTCCAACATTCAAAATGTCCGCGAAATGGATCTTCCCACTTCTCCTGCTTCTGGCGTTCGCGATTCCTCCGGCTCGGGCCGCCCGCGCGGATGAGATGCGCCTTCTTGCGACGAGTGCGGCGGCGCTTCCGAGTGGGGCTGCCATTCAGGAAGCCTACGCGAAGTACGTCGAGCCCGTCCTGGATTTTCTGGCCGATTTCTGGCCGCACCTCGGAATCGTGGCGCTGATTCTTTTCGTTGGATGGGAAGTTCCGATATTCGCCATCCACCAACAGGCCAAGGCCGACGACAAACTGGCTTGGCTGCACCAGACTCGGGTCGAAAAGTGGGGACTGGTCGGCTATCTCGGATATTGGAGAATCCGTTGGCGACATCGCAAAGGGGAGGAATCCTCCGCGTTTTTCGAATCGGAATCCTTGAAGCCCAAGAATCCGGGTCGGCGGAAAACCGGGTCTCTCCTCTCAAGAAAAAAATCTTCCGAAGCGGCCTGTCCCTCCTGCTCCAACGCGCTCGATAACCTTGGCGACTATGAAGCCGACCTCCGCTTCAATCGATGCCCCCACTGCGGAACGGAAATCGAACCTCGATTCAGTTTCTCGGTCTATATCGGCGAGGTGGAGAGGGAGCTGAGCGAGGCGGCGGGCAAAGGGAAACGCAAACGACGCCGTTCCTCGGATGATCTTGCCGAATCTCAGGTCATGTCCCGCCTGTTGCGCGGCATGTATCACATGGCTTGTCACTATCGCGCCACGGACATTCATATCGAACGCACCGAGCACGGCGCGTCGGTTCAGTTCCGCGTGGACGGTATGCTGGGCGACGCTTTCGAAGTGCCCCGCTCTCTCGCCGCCCCCTTTCTTTCCTCCATCAAGGTTCAGGCCGCCCTCGATATCACCAACCATACGACGCCCCAGGACGGGCGGTACCAGATGAAGATCGGGGCCACCAATTACGACGTCCGGATCAACTGCGCTCCCACGACCTCGAGCGGCGAGATTCTGTTCATGCGCCTCTTGGACAAACGCAACGTGGAACTCAAACCGGCCGATCTCGGATTCCAGGGAAAAAACCTCGAGTATTTCGAAGAAGCCATCCGCCGCCCCCACGGCCTCATACTCGTAACCGGACCGACCGGCTCGGGAAAATCCACCACCCTCTACGTAGCGCTCAATCAGATCAATACCGGCGAGCGCAATATCGTGACGATCGAGGACCCGGTCGAATACCAGATCCCCGGGCTCAAACAGATGCAAGTCATGCCCGAGAAGAAGTTCACCTTCGCCACCGGTCTTCGCTCCATGCTACGCCAGGACCCGGACGTGATCATGGTGGGAGAGATCCGGGACCAGGAAACGGCGAACATGGCCGTGGACGCCGCCTCCACCGGCCACCTTGTTTTCACAACCCTGCACACCATGGACACCACCGGCGCGATCAGCCGTCTCAACGATCTCGGAGTGCCCTCCAAACGCTACTCGTCGGCCCTCGAATTGATTGCCGCCCAGCGCCTGGTCCGGGTGGTCTGCGCAGATTGTAAACAGCCCTACCAGCCCTCCGAGGAAGAACTGACCCGCCTGGGCGTCACCCGAATCAAAAAAACGATCCAGTTCGTCCGGGGCCAGGGATGCCCCACCTGCAACTACACCGGTTACTACGGCCGCCGTGTCATTCTCGAAATGCTCAGACCCGCAGAGGAGATGCGCTCTCTTCTGGAGCACGAAACGCGGCCCCAAGTACTGAAGGACTACGCCCGGCGAAACGGGATGCGGACCCTGAGGGAAGAAGGCATTCTCGCCGCCGTGGCTGGCAAGACCACCATCGAAGAAATCATTCGGACAACTCTATAGCCGGTTTCAGGCTTTCCGAGGACGGAACTTCAAAACCCAAGCATGGGTGCGGGATAGATTCTGCGGCAGCCCGATCTTTGCTCCCTCGTCCGTCATGCGCCAGCTCAGAGAATCCCCCGCGCCCAGCAAATAAACACGGGCGGTTTCCTGGGGCACAATATTCCTGAGAATCACCGTGGCGGGCGGAGCCGGGTCCGTCTCGTCGGCCAGAACGATGGCGTAGACATATCCCTCGGACTGGGTGAACCGAACATTTCCGTCGACATAGGGCGGAATCGGCCGTGTCTTGTGAAT
>JABMPG010000406.1 GCA_013203855.1 bacterium | reverse complement strand
CCCGAGGACCTCGTGAACGGAAAACTCGCGGTCGGGGAACTGGGCCGGGTCATGGTTGCAGAGGGTGACACCATCGTCCTCACGGGGCGCGGCGACGAAGACAACGTCGCGGTCGATGGCCATGACGTTGACGGCCCCGCCCCGGTGGTCGATATGGCGGCCCATGAGATTAATCCGCCCCGGCGCGCGAACCACGATCACCTTGCGGTCCGGGCCGTGGCGCTGAATAAAGAGTTTGAGAGCGTTCATGAAGACTTCGCGGCGGTCTCCCGCGCCCTCGCCGCCGTAGATTCCCTCGAGATGCTTCCGAAGACCTCGGGGCCAGTCTTCGAAGAGAGCGAGCCACTGTCCTGCCGTCTTGTAAATGCGGGCCGAAAGCCGCGCCACCTCAGGCGCGACACGAGTCTTTCCCGACTCGGGCAGACCCCGGCGGCGGAACACATCGGCGATGCGCAGGAGTTCGTCGGGCGAGTTGAAGCCCATGATGTCTTCGGGCTTCTCGACGACGTGTTGGGCGATCTTCCATTTCGGTGTATCGACGGCGGCGAGATTAATCACGTCGGTCAGATAGTACTCGCGCTGGGCATTGTCATCGCGAATGCGATGGAGGAAACGCCGCCAGAACTCGCCGCTGGCGAGGTAGAGAGAAAGGTTCACAGTCTTGGAACGGGTCTCGACGTGGTCGGCGGTATAGCCTTGTCCCGCGAGGGGGATTCGTCCTGCTTCGGGCCCGAGAAGTTCGAGCGCCTCCCTGCCGGTCAGGCCGCCGTCGCGATTCAGGCGGTCGGGCAAATCGCCGAGCGCCTTGCGGAGTCTCTTCTCGTCGGGAATATGTCGAAGACCGAGTTGAATCAGGTTGTCGGCGACCGCTGGCTGACGGGGATGGGAAGCGGCCTGCTTGGCGAAGGCCTCGATTATGCGCGCGTGCTGGATGTCACGGACTTCGACGTTTCCGAGGATCGCGCCTGCGCGGTCAGTGGCGATCCGCCCCGAGCCACTGGTCATTCCGTTGCGGACCTTTCGCGCAGTGACGAAAGCGAGATCGGCGCGGGAGCGAAGGAACTGCTCGGTCAGGTCGGTAACCACATGGGGCGCGATGACCTTGTCGCCCATGGTGATCAGGATAGGGCCCGTGTGGCCCAGGGAATTCAACGCATCGCAAGCGATCCGGGCGGCGTGACCGGTGCCACGCTGTTCGCCCTGATAAACAAAGGCCACTTCGGGAAACTCGCGTCCGACCGTCTCGATGACATTCTGGGCGAGGGCCCCGACGACGAGGACGATCCGTTTCATGCCGAGTTGGCGGAACATGCGGACGGTGCGGTTGATGGCAGGCATGCCGTCGATGGGGAAGCAGACCTTGTGGAGGTCGTTGGACTTCATGCGGGAGCCTTGGCCTCCGCAGAGGATGGCAACGGCGGTGTTTGGGAGAAGGGGAGTGGTCATAGGTGTTTCGGGCTCAAGCCCGGCGGAAGCATGGTCTTGGCACTCCAAAGCCAAGTCATTTCGTCACGCGCTCCTTAAAGCGGCTCAGGAGGTCGGAGCGACCGAGGAAGACGAGGGTCTGGTTCTTTTCGAGGGGTTCCTCGGGCGAAGGCGCTACCTGAACCTTTTCCTCGCGACTGCCCAATTCCCGTGATTTGAGCGCAATGACCGTCACGCCATATTGTTTGCGCAGTCCGAGGTCGAGTAGGGATTTTCCGACGAATTCGCGCGGGCAGGCGATTTCGATGATGCTCACGTCGCCGCCGAGAGGGATCTGGTCGGCCAGGTCGGGCACCATGAGTTTTCGGGCGATGCGCTCGGCCATGTCGCGTTCGGGGAAGATGGTTCCGGTGGCGCCGACGGCGCGGATGGCGTCGCCTTCGCGGGAACTGTCGACTTGGACGAGGATCTGCTTGAAGTCGCGGCGGCGCAACATGTGGGTGACCAGAACCGACGTGTCGAAATGACGGCGCAGGGCGATGATGGCCATCTCAAGATCGAACGCGCCGACTTCTTTCAGGGCCTCTTCGTTGAGGGCATCGACGCATACAGCGCGCGTAACCCGTTCGCTGATCCGTTCGATGGCGTCTTGGTCGTAGTCGACCGCGAGGACCTCGGCTCCCTGCCGATAGAGGGCGCTTGCGGTCTGAAAACCGAAGGTTCCGAGCCCGATCACGAGAAATCCGTTTGCCATGAAAACGCTCCTGAGGAGGGCTCAGCCCACGTTGAGGCGTCCCTCGGGATAGGTGTAGTCAATTTGCCGGCGGGTGCCGATCAGAGAGCTGGCGACGATCAGCGGTCCGAGCCGGCCCAGGAACATGCATGCGATGATGACAAAGCGTCCGGCGGAAGACAAGTCTCCCGTGATGCCGGTGGAAAGCCCCACCGTGGCCAGGGCGGAGAACACTTCAAAAACATAGTCGAGGAAGACGCCGCGGTGAAGGTGGTGGGGCTCTCCCGCGAGTTCGGTCACCTGCAGGAGAATCACCGCCAGGAAGGCCACGGTGAGAAAGCCGACGGTGGTAGTGACGGCCTTGGCGATCACGTCGTCGGGGATGCTGCGGTGCAGGAGTTCGGCCCGGGGCCGATTTCGGGTGCGGGCAATGAGTTGGGCGATGAGGGCGGCGAAAGTGGTGGTCTTGATGCCGCCGGCCGTTGAGCCGGGGGATCCGCCGATGACCATGAGAAAGATCACGATGAGAAGGGTGGCGTTGGTCAGGTGGGCCATGTCGATCGTGTTGAAGCCGGCCGTCCGTGCGGTGATGGAAAGGAAGAGGCTGGTCAGGAATCGCTGGTCGGGCCATGCCGGCACGGTGGAACGCCATTCGAGAAGCCAGAAGGTGGTTGCGCCGACAAGGATCAGGACGGCAGTCGTCAGCAAGACCACTCGCGTATGGAGCGTGAGACGCGCGCGCCGTCTTCTGAGTCGATTGCGAATGAAAAGGCCGAAATCGGCGAACACGAGCGCTCCCAGACCTCCGCAAACGATCAGGGCCATCACGATTGCGTTGATCCAGGGATCGGTCTGGTAACCGATCAGGCTGTTGGAGAACAGGCTGAATCCGGCGTTGCAGAAGGCGGAGATGGAGTGGAAGATTCCGAGCCAGAGTGCGTGGGAGAATGGATAGTCGAGGGCGAATCGCCAGGTGAGAAGGACCGCGCCGAAGGTTTCGAAAACAACGGTATAGAGGATAATCCGGAGGAGGAGTTCTCCCGGCGTGACATTGGGCAGGAGGCCATGGGTCTGCTCCAGGATCATTCTATCCCGGAAGCCGACCCGGCCCCGGCGGAACAGAAAAAGCAGATTCGAGAAGGTGAGGATGCCTAGCCCTCCGGCCTGGATGAGGATCAGGATCACGACCTGGCCATAGAGGCTGAACTCGTTCCCGGTATCACGAACGATGAGGCCGGTGACGCAGACGGCGGAGGTGGCGGTGAAGAGGGCGTCTAGAAAAGAGGCGGGGCGGGCGGTGTCGGCAGTCGAACTGGGAGCGGCCAGGAGCACGCACCCGATCAGGATGGCCAGGGCAAAAGCCGCCACGAGGAGACGGGAAATACTGAAGAAGCGACCAAACGCTTTCAGGCGGCGCAGGAAGTTGTAGAGGCTGAGAGCGTTCATCAGGCCGGTTGGCCGGCCTGGACCTCAGCCGGTTCTTCCGCCGGTTTCCGGTGGGAGGAAACGGGCGTCTTTTCCGGAATGATCATCTGAAAGGAGGAGCCGCGTCCCACGACGGATTCCACCTTCATCTTGCCGCCGTGTTCCTCGATGATCTTGCGGGTCACGGCCAGTCCCAGGCCCGTGCCCTAGGATGCCTTGGTGCTGTAAAAGGGCTGAAAGATGGTCTGCAGATGCTCCGGGTCGATGCCCGAGCCGTTGTCCTCTACGCTGATACGGATGATTTCGCCCATTTCGTCGAGGGGGGCACTGGGTCCGAAGACGCTTCTGGCATCCTCGGCATTCACGAGGTCGGCCTTGACCACGATGCGTCCTTGTCCCTCTGTGAGGGAATCGATGGCGTTCTCCATCAGATTCAGGAGACAGCGGAAAAGCTGGTCCGGATCGACATCGACCTGGGCGGCGGCGGGGGAGACTTCGACGGCGAGGGTGGCGCCTTTGTTATCGGCTTTGTAAGTGACGATGTCGCAGACATCGCGGATGGATTTTTCGGTGAGGATGCGCTGGCGGATCGGGGTTTTTTCGCGGGAGTAGTCGAGCATGTCCATCACCATGAGGGAGATGCGCTCGACGTTGCTTTTGAGAAAGATGGTAGCCTTGTCGACGGTTTCCCAGTCCTCGACTCGGCGGGCAAGTTCGAGGATTCCCATGCTGCCCCTGAGGCCGGTGAGCATGTTCTTGACGCAGTGGGAGATGCCGGCGACGGTCTGGCCGATCGCGGCCAGGCGGGTCTGCTGCATGTTCTGCTCGTGCAGGCGGGCGTTTTCGATACAGTTGGCTGCCTGGGCGGCAAGGATGGAAACGGTGGCGAGGTCGCTTTCCTCGAAGGGGCCGATCCGACCGTCATAGCGGTTGATGTTGAGGGTGCCGATAATGCGGCCCTTGGCGTGGAGGGGGACGCAGAGCGCGGATCGGATGGCTTTGTTGACCGGGAGTTCGTCCTGGACGTCGGGGAGAACTTCTTTTCGGTCGTTGATGACCATGGGTTTGTTGTTCTGGATAACCCACTCCGCGATGCTGCCCTTGCGGCTGACGTGCCCGCGTTTGACGACTTCCTCGGGCAGGCCGCGAGCGGCGAGCATCTTCAGGTTTTCGGAACCTTCCTCGTAGAGGAGGACCGAGCCGGCCTGGGCGGACATTCCCTGGAGGGAGAGGTCGAGGATAGTCTCGAGAACTTCGCTGAAATCGAGGGACGATCCCATGGCCCGGCAGATTTCGAAGAGAGACTTGTTCAGGGAGAGTTCGGAGGCGGTGGACACGGGAGGCTTGGGATCTTTCAGGCGGCTATTCGAAAATCTTGTCGATTTTTTCCTTCAGCACTTCGGGGGTGAAGGGCTTGACCACATAGTTGTTCACGCCGGCTTTGACCGCGTCGATGATGTTCTGTTTCAGCGCCTCGGCGGTAACCATGAGGATCGGCAGTTGTTTGGTGTCTTCGTTGGCCCGGACTGCCTTGACCAGGTCGAGGCCGCTCATGGTGGGCATGTTCCAGTCGGTAATGAGGAAGTCATACTGGCCGACTTTGATTTTTGAGAAGGCCGCCTCGCCGTTTTCGGCCTCGTCGACATCCTCGTATCCGAGCTGGCGGAGAATATTCCTGATGATACGCCGCATGGTGACGAAATCATCGACAACCAGGATTTTCATGTCTGTCTTCGGCGGCATCTGGTTTTGCTCCCTTGAGATTTGCGCTGGGAGAGGCCTTCTACAGCTCGACCGACTTGAGAAGCCGGCCGCGCAAACGCAGAATTGCCTTAGTGTGTATCTGGGATACCCTTGACTCGGTAATTTCCAGAAGTCCCCCTATCTCCTTCATCGTCAATTCCTCGTAATAGTAAAGCGAAATCACCAGTCTTTCCTTTTCGGGAAGATCGTCGATGCTATCCGCCACGATCCGGTAGACCTGGTCGAGGTTCAACACTTCCGAAGGATCGACATAGTTGGGATCGGTGAGGAATTCCAAGAGATTTCGTTCGTCCGCCTCGTCTTCGTGGGTGATCTCATCAAGGCTGATGAGGCTGATTCCCTTCGCCTCGCCCACCATCTGATGGTATTGGTCAAAGGAAACCCCCATGAACTCGACGACTTCATGGTCGGAGGCGACGCGGCCGAGCTGCTGTTCGAGTTCAGTGAAGGCTTTTTCGATGCGGGACGCTTTCTGGCGGGTGGATCGGGGAACCCAGTCCAAGGCTCGCAGTTCGTCGAGAATGGCGCCCTTGACGCGGAACTCAGCGTATGTTTTGAATTTGATCTTGCGGGTCGCGTCGAACTTGTCGATCGCGTCGATGAGTCCGATGACGCCGGCGTTAATCAGGTCGTCAATTTCAACGTGGGAAGGCAAGCGGCCGGCGATTCGGCCGGCGACATACTTGACGAGGGGAAGGTATTCCTCCACCATCGCATTGCGCTGCTCCAGCGTCATGGCCGGAGCGGCGGATTCCTGCTGCTGCGCGTACGGATTTGTCCTGGATCCCACCATAGCCCTCTATCCCTTCGAATTGACTCTCCTCCCGTGCCTCGCAGGCGGGAAAAGGGAAGGTTCTACCTACACTTGCGCCGGGTCGAACATCCTCCTCCAGAAGAGCCCGAGGTCGCCATCCGTTGGATTCCACTTCTGGCGCAGCATTTTGCGGGCCAAGGCCTCATAGTCCTGGGG
>JABMPG010000405.1 GCA_013203855.1 bacterium | reverse complement strand
GCATCTGCCCCTTCATCGACGCGATGAAACTCAAGCCCGAAGTTTGGCAGAAAACTCTCGACGTGAATTTGACCGGCGCTTTCCACTGCACCCAAGTTGTGGCGAAGCAGATGATCGAGCAGGGCGAGGGCGGGCGCATCGTTTTCATCACCTCCCTGTCCGAGAACGTGACCGGCCCCCAGCAGGTTGATTACGGCGCGTCGAAGGCCGGCTTGCGGATGACCATGCGCGGGTTCGCCACAGCCCTTGGCACGCACGGCATCACCTGCAACGCTGTTGCGCCCGGCATGATCCTGACCGACATGACCCGCCATCACTGGGAGAAGTCCGGCCCGGCGAAGTTCATCAAGAAACGCGTTCCCGTGGGACGTATCGGCACGCCAGAGGACATCGGCCACGCCGTGGTCTTCCTCGCCTCGTCCGAGGCGGAATACATTTCCGGCGTGACCCTCACCGTTGACGGCGGCCATCAGGCCGTCTGTGTCTGACCGAAAGGAGCCCCCATGATACCCATCGATCTCTCCGGCAAACTCGCCATCATCACCGGCGCCACGAGCCAACTCGGGCGGACCATGGTCCGGACTCTCGCGCGAGCGGGCGCCGACGTCGTCATCCATTGCTACCGTAACACCTCCCAGGCCGAAAGACTCTTCGGGGAGATCCGCGACATGGGACGCCGTGGTATGATTGTCCAGGCCGACGTGGCCGATCCCGAAGCCGTCCGCTCTATGCGCGATACTGTTCAGTGTGAGATTGGCGATCCACATATCGTCATCGCCAACGCCGTCGGTCAGTTCCAGTGGAAGCACGTTCTCGACCAGGAGATCGAAGCCTACGAAAACCAGTATCGCACCAGCGTCCTGCACAACGTCCTCATGGCCCAGAACTTTGTGCCCTCCATGGTCGACAAAGGCTGGGGCCGCTATATCGGCATCAACACCGAATGCTCGATGCAGGCCTGGGAAAATCAGTCCGCCTACATTTCGGGCAAGCGCGGCATGGACGGAGTCTTGCGCGTTCTTGCCAAGGAGGTGGGCCCACGCAATATCACCGTCAATCAGGTTGCGCCCGGGTGGACTCTGAGCGAGGATCGTCCCGAGACGGAGGAGAGTCTGGGCTACCGGGAACGAGTTCCTCTCAGACGGCGGGGCACTGACCAGGAAATCGCCAACGCCGTCCTCTTCCTTGCCTCGGATCTCGCCAGTTTCATCAGCGGCGTCTATCTCCCCGTCTGCGGCGGAAACGTGATGCCGACAATCTGATCGGGAAAGAGAGAAGACCATGTCGCGGATACCGAGACGTTCTGCCCATTGGCTGTTGATTCTCATTCTGAGCATCCTGTCGGCCATCACATTGGTAGGCGAAAAGGGAACGGGGGCACTGACCATGACACACGCATCCTTTGACAAGCAGAAGTGGGATCTCTCAGGCCAAGTGGCCGTTGGAAATGACCGGATCGTGTTCGACGGCGAAGGTCTCGCCCTGTTCAAGGGAGTCGAAGCCCTCGAAAACGTGGAGGTGGAAGCCGCGATCCGCCTGGATGAATACCCGGCCGGGCAGGGCCAGTCCCCGGACCTTGAATTCCGGCTTCCCGATGCGATCGAGACCGACAAGGTCCGATTCGTCTGCACCGACAAGACCGTTCATGTGACGGAAATTCGTCTCTACGAACCGGGGATGCCGGAGTATCCGTCTTTGCTTTCGGATGAGGAAAGCCATATCGACGTTCCCAACCTGGCCCTCAACGCCAAGGTGACCGCGAGTTCCGCCTATCCGGGTCGTCCTCCCGAGGGTGCCGTAGACGGTAGTATCGCTTTTAACTCGCGCTGGTACGGCGACGGCGTTCTGCCCCACATTCTCACCATCGATCTCGGAAAGATCCAGTCTATCGGCTGCATCCAGATCCTGACCGGCTGGCCCAACGGCTACGAGTGGACGGCCATCGCCCGCGATTTCGAGTTTCAATACTGGACGGGCACGGAATGGCAGCCTTTCCCAGGCGTCAGTTTGGAGGAGCATCCGGGTAGCGTCGGGCTGGTCGTGCGCTACGGCGACGAGGGCGGGTTGGCGCTCATCCATCGCAACAGTCGGGAGAACTGGCTTCTGGGGCGACTCGACGCGAAGGGTGAGTTTCACGCCGAAAAGGAACTGGCCCTGCCGCATCGGCTGAAGGTAGGTGAGACGCGCTATTTCAAGGCGGTGGCTCTTGGCTCGAACATCTTCTTTTACCTTGGTGGCCGTCCTGTCGTTACGTGGACGGGCGTTCCTTCGGGCGCGGGGTCGGTGGGCGTCTGGAGCGCTTCTTCGGGGAACCACCTCGCTCTCAGCGATCTGCGCGTGACGCCCTTTGAGACGAAGACCTGCGCTCTGCTGGCCAGCGTCCGCGCCGAGGCCGACGGCAAACCTATCGGCGTCGACTTCGATCCTCGTGAAACGCCCCTGTCCATTCAGATTCCATCGGCCGACGTGAAGCAGGTCCGCCTTGTCCTTGAGCCGACGCTCGAAGGTCAACAGATCCGGATCGACGGCGAGAAGGGGAGAGAAATCACTCTCGATGTGTCCGACCGGCGGGTTCGCAATCCACGGGTGGAGGTGACCGCGCCCGACGGGAAAACCGTTCTTGCCTATGATTTGTCTATTCTTCCGACCCCTCCTGGGCCCGATTTTGCCCTCGCCTTTGAGGACAACTTCGAGGGGGACGCGGTTAACATGGACGACTGGTTTTACCGAACGGGCATGCGCTGGGAGAGTGAGAGTGTGCCCGAGGCGATTTCGGTTTCCGATGGGATGATGCGGATTCGGTTGGATGAGGTGGACGGGAAACAGAAGGTTGGGGGCATCATCAGCAATCATCTTTGGGGCTATGGCTACTACGAGACCCGAGCGAAACTCTGGAAGGGCCGGGGCTGGCATGCCTCCTTCTGGAACATGGGGCTCGGGCCAAACCAGATCAATGAGATCGACTGTTTCGAGTCTGTCGCGCCGGATGGTTTCGCCAGCACTTTGCACTGGCATCAGCCCCGGCATCGTCAGCAGCCGGTTGCCTCGCCGAAGACGAATGTGGCGGATGAGTTTCATACCTATGGTTGGGAGTGGACGCCGACGGTGGTTCGTTTTTTTCTTGATGGCGAAATGACGGCCGAATCGAACTATCCGGGCCCGCATGGTCTGCAGAACGTCTGGCTTACCTGTGTCGCCCATCCGAACGCCACGACTGACGATCTTCCGGGTGAGATTCTCTATGATTATTTCCGGTATTACACGAAGGACTATGGTGTGAAAGCGCCTGAAGAGGGGATCATCGTGGACTGCACCGGCGAGGGATACTCCGAATCGGGAACCTGGGAGAAAGACGTGGTGCCTGTTTCCCATCGCTATGATCGGAATACCCGGGTTTCCGCTTCTCCCGGCAGCCGGGCGACCTGGACGCCTGACCTGGGGCGGGAGGGGCGCTTTGATGTGTTGGTGTGGAATCCTTATATCTGGCCGGATGGGATTGTGGCTGAGTATGTGTATGAAGTGTGCCATGCCGAGGGCACGGAACGGGTTTATGTTCACCCGATCCTTGAGGGGCAGAAGTGGGTGCGCCTCGGAACCTTCTCGTTTGTGAAAGGGAAAACGGGTTCGGTCAGTCTATTGGTGGAGAACGACCGGCCCGCGCGGGCCGATGGGGCCTTGTTTGTTCCGGTTGAGGGGGGCGGGAGAGGTGAGAGGTGAAATGGGCAGATGCAAAGTGGCAGGGGGGATCCACCTTCGCCGGGGCTTGGCGGGGCGGGTTG
>JABMPG010000404.1 GCA_013203855.1 bacterium | reverse complement strand
CTTTTCTCCAAGATCATTTCAATCGCCCCCGCAAAAACGATCCTCCCGTCGAGTGGATTATTCTTGCAAATCGAACCGAACGGCGTTAGTTTCTGGTCCTAGTAGCCTGAGATGGCTAAAGGCTTACAACATAGCGGGCGACTTCCTTGACCGGGAGATGGGTGAAGGAAAGCAGTTCCAGAGCCCGGTGCATTCTCTGCTCCTCGATGTAGCGGCCGGGGCTCTGGCCGAGCGTCCGCGTGAAAAGACGTGAGAAGTAATAGCGTGACAGTCGCGCCTCACGCGCGAGATCGTCCAGGCACAAAGCGGGATCGCCCAACCGATCCCGCACCAGGCGCAACGCCTTTGTAACACCGGTCGGATGGTCCCGGCGATGAGAGAGAAACAGGTCAGCCAGCTCCATCAAAAACCGGTACAGCCCCGCCGAAGCGTGGTAGACCGACAAGATCTCCCCCTCCGTCGCCTCCTGATAGAACTCGGCCAGAAGGCGGATCGGGCCGGAAGCGTGCCCCAGCGTAAGAACATGCCCGTGGCGCTCGATCAGGGTCCGAACCAGAGAAAGAGCCGTGTCGCCCCGGAAATTCAACCACAGCCAGCCCCAATCACCCCCGGTCGGCATCCAATAGGACGTTCGCGACGGTAACAGGGCCAGGAAGGCCTGCCCTTCGCCCACCGCTTGTTCCGCCCCGGATTCGTCTCGAAAGACCCCTTGTCCGGACAGCGTGTACTGAAACACGCAATAGGGCTTTCCGTCTCGCGGTGCCCGGCGCTGATTATCCCAGGAATACGGAAGTTCTCCGGACAGCCGCCTCTCCCGACCCATGTGTAGCGGAAGCGGGTAATCCGTCTCGTCCTGGGACGGATCGAAGAGCGGGGTGAGCACGCGCAGGGGCAACTGGGCCAAATGAGAGGGCAACATTTCTATACCGTTCCGCAAGATGTTGCTATTGACTCGGCGAACATCACCCTTATCATAAGCAAGATGCTGCTAGTAGCAAGTCTTTCCATCGCAACTCTCCAGTTGTCTGCCCCCCTGAAAGGAACGGATTCATGACGAAGATCACGCTGCTCGGAGCGGGAAGCGGTTTCACCCAGCCGCTTTTCACCGACATCCTCAACATCGAAGGGCTGGACCGGGGCGTCATTGGCCTGGTCGACATCGACGCGAAGCGCCTCAACATCAGCGCGAAGTTCATGGAGCGACTCCTCGACGTCATGGGCAAGAAAAACTGGAAACTCGAGGTCTCCACGGACCGGTCGAAGGTCCTGCGCGGCACCGATTTTCTGATCAGTACCATCGAAGTCGCCGGCACCAAGACCGTCCGGCTCGACAACGACATTCCCGAGAAGTACGGCATTACCCAGGCCATCGGCGACACGATCGGGCCGGGCGGCATCATGAAGGCCCTTCGAACGCTGCCCGCTTTTCTGGATATTCTGACCGACGCCCAAAAGATCTGCCCCCAAGCCACCATTCTCAATTACACCAACCCCATGTCCATCATGACCCTGACCTCGAACCGGGTCACCTCCCAGCCTTTCATCGGCCTGTGTCATTCCGTCCAGGCCACCTCGCGCATGATCGCTAACATCCTCGACATTCCGTACGAGGAGATGCACTGGCGGTGCGGCGGGGTCAATCACATGTCCTGGTTCACCGAACTCACCTGGAATGGCAAGGACATGTACCCGAAACTGAAGGAGGCCTACTACAATGAGGAATTGTACAAACGGGAGGCGGTGCGGCTTGAGACGCTGAAGCACTTCGGCCACTTCGTCACCGAGTCGAGCTGGCACTTCTCCGAGTACGTTCCCTATTACCGCAAGCGTCCCGGACAGGTGGAAAAACTGAGCGAAGGCTGCCCCATCTACAAGGGGGGCGGCTACGCGGACCGGTGGCCCGTCAATCGCAAGAAACACGACGCGAAGCGTGTGCGGATGGCTAAGGGCCAGGAGGAGATTCCGACCAAGCGAGGCCACGAGTTCGCCGCGGACATCATCGAGGCACACCTCTTCAACCGCCGGACCGTCGTCTACGGCTCGGTCCCCAACACTGGTCTGATCCCCAACCTGCCCCAGACCGGGGTGGTCGAAGTGGCAATCATGGTGGACAAGAATGGCTTCACGCCCACCTACCTCGGCCCTTTGCCCGAACAGGTGGCCGCGCTGTGCCGGTCGAACATGGCCGTCTACGAGCTGACCTCCCAAGGCATCCTTAACCACGACCGCGAATCCATCGTTCACGCCATGATGCTCGATCCGCTCTCAGCGGCGATCTGTACGCCCGAAGAGATCCGCAACATGGCGGAGGATCTTTTCCGGGCCGAGAAGAAGTTCATCCCCGACTGGTGCATCGCCCGTCGATCAGTCGCGAGGAAGAAACCGAAGCGCCCTCAGAAGGCCCGCAAGATTGTTGACGGTGCCGAGCAAGTCTCATCCATGGCCGCCCAGGCGGTGGAGGAGAAAGCAGCCAGCAGCCGGAAGCCAACTAACAGGAAATAGCGAACAGCAGCAAGGACCAAAAGGAGAGGCATCATGATTCGAGGAATGAAGGAAAACCGGCGTACGGGAATCTGGTTACTCAGCAGGATACTGCTCTTTGGAATGCTGATCGTCCCGTTCATCTCAGCTCGGGGGGAGGATGTCATGCGTGTTCGCGTTCAGGAGAAGGCGGCCGGGCCGGAGACGGGCACTGAGGGGAAAAAGGCGGACACTTTTCTTCTGGTGGGCGAAAGCTTCGCCGGTTCGTCCGGCTCCTGGAGCATCTCCGGCAGCTCCGGCTCCCTCACCGGATCCGTTCTATTCGGCCTGACCACCGTCAACCCCGATGAGGCCCGGCCCGCCATTCAGTCCGTTCAGGTCGAAAGCCCCGGCAAGTATCACGTCTGGGTGCACGTCATGGATAACCCGGGGGACCGCCCTGGTTCGCGAAACATGGCGGTGCGTCTGGGCGGCGACCTGTACTTCGAGCGCTTCGGCGACAAAGGCCTGCACAAGGGCTTTCAGTGGGAGGACGGCGGAACCGTCGAACTCCCTGCGGGCGAACTCAAAATCGAGATCGTCGACAGCTCCGCCCACTGGTCCCGCTTCGACGGACTGTTCATCACGAAGGACATCGACTTCAAGCCGCCCGAATCGGCCAACACACTCTTCGAGATCGCCACGGTCACCAAAACCCGCTTTGCCGACAGCGACGTGGACTATCCTGAATGGGCGCGCACCGAGGCCAAACCGGCCCGCGAAACCGTCATCGGCAATGACCGCGTCCGTGTGCGTTTTGCCGAAATCGCCACGCCCAAGGGACCGGTCGTGAAAAAGCAGACCGAGATCCGTCATGGGGAGCAGTGGGTCGCCGTGGACAGCCTGGCTGACGACTTCGGTTACCTGCTCCTCTTCGCCGACGAGGCAAAGCCTGGCCCTGACTACAACTTCGCCTCCACTGGATGGGAAAGCGTCGTGAAAGACGGCGACGCAACCCGGAAGGTCTACACCTCGAATGTGTTCGAGAGCGGGGTCTCTTCCTGGCTCATCCCGACTTCCTGGACCGATGCCGGCAAGCGCTCCATCCGCCTCAAAGCGCAAAGCGACTACGGCCGCCTCGACGTGACCTGGGAGATTCCCGAAGACGGCTCGGAACCTATCGTCACGTGCAGTCTCGAGGCAAAGAAGCCCGGCTTCTACAGCCTCGGCATGTTTAACGGCCCCGAGACACCGCTGACGAATGTCGAATACGTTCTCTGTGCCAAGCCCTTCATCGGCAAGTACGTTCCCCCGGTGCCCTGCCTGGTGCGGGAAAGCGGCTCGCCCAATCAGTCCACGCTGATGACGCTGGGCATCGACCCGGCTCAGGAAATCGGCGAGAAGATCACCTACGGCGTTGTCGTCGATCCGTCGGCGGTGGGTTACCGCTGGGCCAAGGCTGACACGAGCAAGTACGGGCTTGGCATCCGCGGTCCCAACGGTGGCATCCAGACCTATCTTTTCGCGCCCCTTCTGGGCTGGCCCGGCTCCGAGGTCGAGGCAGGCGGCAAGATCTCCTTCGCCTATCGTCCCATCGCTCGCTTGGAGGACTGGTTCAGCGCCTATCGCCACATCGTGACCAACATCCTGAACGTGCGCGACGAGGACCGCAACTACTACGCCTCCCTTACCGATACCATCTTCAACATCCGCGATCTGATGATGGCTGACTGGCAATACAGCGGCTGGAACGACAAGGCCATGGGCTTCGCTTACTGCGAGGAGTCGGATGTGTCCGGCGGTTTCCGTCATTCCGCGCCCCTGGCCCTCATTCAGCAGTATCTTCTCACCGAGGACCCGGCGGTTTACCGTGAGCGGACCATCCCGACTCTGGCCTACATGCTTTCGCGCAAAGGCTCTTTCTTCAACCTGACCGAGCACAGCCGGCGCACGAATACTTACCCCCTGACCGGGCCCGATGTCGGCGCCCGCTATCCCTCCAGCGTCTTCGCCGCCCTCCACGCCATGACTCGCGGCCAGGTGCCCGCATACAGGGAATTCGCCTATGGCAAAAACATGGCTCCCTGGGATCTGAGCAGCATGGGCGACAAGGG
>JABMPG010000403.1 GCA_013203855.1 bacterium | reverse complement strand
GGGGCTTCGATGGTGATGATCATGCAGGGGCGGGAGGCATTGATCACGTCGATCATGGAAGCCATGGTGGTGGTCTTGCCCGAGCCGGTGGGGCCGGTGACGAGAATGAAGCCGCTTTCCCGGCGGCAGAGATCCTCTACAATCGTGGGCATCCCGAGTTGGCGCAGGGATTTGATTTGCTCGTTGACGACGCGGAAGGCGGCTTCGACGTTTCCGCGCTGGCGGTGGACATTGACTCGAAATCGGCCGACCGCCTTGATCTGGAGGGAGAAGTCGAGTTCCCACTCATTGTCGAATTTCTCGCGCTGGGGGTCGTTCATGAGCCGGTAGATCATCTCGCGGATGGTGTCGCGTTCTAGCGGGGCGGTGTTGAGTCCGCGCAGTCGTCCGTCGACGCGGAGGATGGGCGGGGCGCCGGTGCACAGGTGCAGGTCTGATGCCTTGTGCGTGACGGCTTCTCTGAGAAGGCGAACGATGTCGATTTCCATGGTCAGGGCAGGCTCCGGCGGAGTGAAGGGGGACTATCGAGTTCCGATGCTGAACATGTGTTCGAGATGATAACGGCTGTAGGCGCGGATGGTCATGAGGGGATGGGCACACCCGATCCCATCGAGGGCGGTGATGCGAGGCGCGATGGCCTCGGCCAGCTCGTTGACCCTTTTCTGATCAACCTGCATCATGACGATTGCCGTGAGGATGATAGGGTTCCTTTCTTTCAGCCATCCCGTTCAGGCGCAGTGTAACGCGAAGGGGCGGCGGTTCCAACTGAAAAGGGAAGGACGCCGAAGCAGAACGGGCCGAGGCGTGATGCGGTCGGGGTTGCGTTTGAGGGCGGGTCTGGGGTAGATTTGGAGTGCGAAAAGAGCGGGCGCACGGGTGGTTGGGCGCGGCCGCCTCGGAGCGTGTTTTTCTTGCTCACTGAATCAAGCGCTGACAATCGGAGAATAGACTGAGAATCTCGGGCGGGAGAACCGGGCCGGGAACTTCAATTTTTGGGGGCGAAGAAGGAGAGAGAGATGACTTCAAGACGGCGGGTGTTCAAGGGCTGGATTCTATCAGGTGTTTGTGCTTTGGCGATATCGGCTATCGTCGTTTCGTGCGAGGCGGTGAAACAAAGGGGGCAGGGCGGCATGGCTTCGGCCCCGGCGCGGGCGAAGAATGTCATCGTCATGATTTCCGACGGCTGCGGATTCCAGCATGTCGATGCGGCGAGCATTTACCGGCATGGCGAGACGGGCAAACTGCCCTTTCACCAGTTCCCCGCGCGCATGGCCATGCGGACCCACATGGCGGGCGGAGGCTATGAGCCCGAACTCGCCTGGAGAAATTTCCGATACGTGGATATCAACCCGACCGATTCGGCCGCTGCGTCCACGGCGATGGCGACCGGTGTAAAGACGTATAACGGCTCGATTGGCATGGATCTGGATTTCGACCCTTTGAAGAATATTGTCGAGACGGCGGAGGAGCTGGGCAAGGCAACCGGCGTGATCACCAGCGTTGAGTTTTCCCATGCGACGCCGGCGGGTTTTGTGGCCCATGACAAGTCGAGAGGGCACTATGAGAAAATCGCCAATGAAATGATTCTCGAGAGTGCGGTGGATATCATCATGGGCTGCGGACATCCCTATTACAGCAACAATGGCAAGAAGGTGGAAGAGGGGACTTTCAAATATATCGGCGGAGAGGAAACGTGGAAGGCGCTGGTGGAGGGCAAGGCGGGATCAGACGCCGACGGGGACGGCACCCCCGACCCGTGGCATCTGATCGAGACGCGGGAAGATTTCCAGAAGCTGGGCCAGGGCCCCACGCCGAAGCGTGTTATCGGGATTCCGCGGACGGCGACCACTCTTCAACAGGGGCGCGCGGGGGAGAAGACATCCGATCCGTACGTGGCGGCGCGTGTGGAAGTCGTCCCGACCCTGGCGGAAATGGCCAGCGCGGCGCTCAACGTGTTGGACGAAGATTCCGACGGTCTGTTTCTCATGATCGAAGGCGGGGCGGTGGACTGGGCCAGCCACGGCAATCAGTCGGGCCGGATGATCGAGGAGGAGCTGGAATTTGCCGACGCCGTACAGGCCGTGATGAACTGGGTTGAGGCGAACAGCAACTGGAACGACACGCTGCTCATCGTCACCGGGGACCACCAGACCGGCTATCTGACCGGCCCGGACTCGGGATTCCCGGATGGCGCGATTCCGGTGTGGAATCCGATCGAGAATCGTGGTCAGGGCAATCTGCCCGGCATGGAGTGGCACAGCAAGAACCATACGAATTCGCTGATTCCCTTATATGCGAAGGGGGCCGGAATCGACGTTCTGAAAGCCCGGGCCGAAGGTCATGTGGACACCCGGCGAGGGCCTTTTATCAACAACATCGAGATCGCCCAAACCATCCGGGAGATCTGGAACTAGCCCGGAGTGCGGGCTGGATTCTGTTTTTCAGACTTTGTCCGGGAAGCGGTTGCGGTACAGAACGCGTTTGAGCAGGCGGGCGGGGTGAAGCTGCGGATCGGCGGGGTCGCAGACGTGCTCTTTGCCGCGGCGGGTAACGAGGACGAGCCGCCCGTCTTCGAGCACTTTCTTGACCCGCCAGTATTTTTCGACCTGGTATGTATAGGTGTCCCCATGGGGCGCCGGGTCCACGCCCTGAGCCCGGGGGCCCGGATGCTCGCTGGTCTTGGTGATCTGGTAGAGCACGGGATTGCCCGCTTCGAGTTTTCTGGTTTGCATGAGGTCTATCCTCCCCCCACGAACTGCTCCGGTCGCTTCGTATCCCTGAGGGCGTGATTTCGCCGGGGCTTGCCGTATGTGCCCATGTCCATGGTCGCACACAGATGCCCGATTTGGCAAGGGCGCGCGGGGGGGGCGTCATCGGGGTTTTCCGAGGCCGTTGAGACGATTTTGTCATCAGAGACCGCAGTGGACAAGCAGGAAGCGGTCAATTTTGGGAAAGCCATCTGGCAGAAATGTTATTAACGTGCTAATCTATCATTCTTGCTTTTCGGAGCAAGAGGATTGGTGCCCTTTGCGGTACGTCTTGGGATTACTCAGTTTTTGCATTTTAGGAGGAGGATGTAATGAAGAGAAGTGGTTTTACACTCATCGAGTTGCTGATCGTGGTGGCCATCATCGCGATTCTGGCGGCGATCGCTGTGCCGAACTTTCTGGAGGCGCAGGTTCGTTCCAAGGTTTCACGGGTCCTGACGGACATGCGGACCCTGGCGATCGGAATTCAGTCGTACATGGTGGACACGAATAAACTGCCGCCGCTGACCCAGTCAGGGCAGAGCAACCAGTTCACCTACAACCGGTCTTTTTACTATCACTACAACAACGGCTCCTCGGCCTATTTCGCCGCGCGTCTGACCACTCCTATCGCTTACGTCGAGAACATCGGGATCGTGGACCCCTTCAATCAGTCCGGCGATGCTTTTGGCGGCGGCACGGGCGGGGTGGTCGATCAGTCCGGCTACACGGCCGCCATGATTATGGGCGCGTTGAAGGATAGCAAGTACGTCGACTTCTGGCAGGGTTCCGCGCCGACAGCCTATGACGTTGTGTCCCCCCAGATGTTCGTCATCAATGGCTCGTCGCGCTCCGTAAATTTCTTCCTTGCCAGCCCGGGACCGGCCAAGAAGTGGCACACTTCGTTTACAGGCTTCATTGCCAGTGACACGGGAGCCCCCTTGTACGTCAATGGAGAGGTGCCGATGTACGATCCGACGAACGGAACGAACAGTGTCGGCAATCTGATGCGGGCGGAGTAGTCGGCGACTTTTCTCAATGGTGACATCTGGCCCGGGGGGATCTTCCCTCCGGGCTTTCTTTTGCTCTGGTGACGCGGTAGGGGCCAGAGGAGGGGTGATCAAGCGCTTTCCAGTCGATTTTTCTTGCGGCTCAAGTCGAAATGTTTCAATATGCCACCGGTGTATTGGGTTCTTTCTCGATTTATCGGGTCGGGATTCACCCCCGAAGCGCCATCCCTTTCCGAAAAGGAGGGTCCGACGACCCAGCGACAAGTCCGTCCCTGATCTTGTGCCCGTAGTCCCCCCAGCCACCGCCGACTTGAGCGAGCCGGCGTTTCTCCAGTTTTTCACTGTGGCTACTCCAATGATTCGCTCAACCCGTTCCCCCTCAGGAGGTCGCCCATGCAAGCGAAAACAGGATCCTCTTCCAGACCGTCCTACCCGAAGAAACTGTTCTACCGTATCCAGGAAGTGGCCGAGATCACCGATCTGAAGGCTCATGTCCTGCGTTACTGGGAGACCGAGTTCAAGCAGCTCGCTCCCGAGAAGGACCGCAACGATCAGCGGCGCTATCGTGAGAAGGATATTGATCTGGTTTTCCAGATCAAGGAACTTCTATACGAGCAGAAGTTCACGATCGCTGGTGCCCGGCAACAGTTCAAGCCTCGCGAAGTGAGACGGTCCCGGCCCGCCAAGAAGGCCAAGTCTTCCCGCCAGGCCCTGCTCAAGGGCATTCGAGCCGAGCTGAGCGAGCTGATGAATTGCCTGAGCATCTGAAGTTCAGATCTCAAAGTGCGCGGCTCAAAACTCTCTGAGAATTCGCTTGTCTTTCCCGTTAGCTCGCCCCTAAAGTGCATGGGACGATGCTTGCTGTTCTGGACGCCGCAGTCGCGGCTCCTTTGCCCACTCCCACTCTCATGAAGGCAGAAGAATACCATGTTGGAAGAACGGTTCCGTTTGCTGGAAGAAAAAGTAACCTCGCTCCTGGGGGAGCTAAAGCGGTTGCGTAAGGAAAACAAGGCCCAGTCCGGCGAGATCTCAAGTCTGCGCGAGGAGGCCGACGAGGCCGAAAAACTGCGTGCGGAGAAGGACAACTTGACCGGCCGCGTTCAGGAGTTGGAAAATGATGTGGCCTCCGGCGAGGCCAAAGAAGAGGAGATGCGCGAGCGGTTGCGCAGCATCATCGAGAAGATCGACGCTCTCGAGTCCATCCCCGAGGCGGATTAGGCGCCGTCCGCTCGCTGCGAGAGGCGTATGTCCGAACCCAAAGAATTCATCCACTTCACCATCTTCGGCCAGGAGTTCCGGATACGGTCTGGAACGGACACCGAAGATCGGATTTTGCGCGTGGCTCGCATGGTCGAGCGCCGGGGCAAGGAGCATCGGGCTCGGGGCGCCAACAGCGATGTGCGCGCGGCCCTTATGGCGGCCTACGAACTGGGGTTCGAACTGGACGAGCTGAATGAGGCGCTCAGCGACGCCCGGTCGCAGCATCAGACGATCGACTCGACGCGTGAGGCCATGGATCGCCTGCTCAGCCGACTGGACAAAGAACTGACCGACGAGGATGACGGCCCTGGAGGTCGCGCCCGGAAGAAGAAGAATACCTCCCAGCTCGACCTGACTGAGCCGGAAAACTGAGACCTGTCGGGCGGCATGGCCGCCCCTGAATGGAGAGAACAATTGGCTAAAGGAAAATCACCCGATCCGAGCACCGACCGCCGCAAGGCACTGGAACTGGCCATGTCCCAGATTGAACGCGACCATGGCAAGGGGGCGATCATGCGCTATTCCGAGCGCACGGCCGTCGTAATCCCCGCTATCCCCTCCGGCGCGCTTTCGCTGGATGTGGCGCTGGGCGTGGGCGGCTATCCCCGCGGCCGGATCATCGAGATCTACGGCCCGGAATCCTCGGGCAAGACTACCTTGGCCCTGCACGCGGTCGCCTCGGCCCAGAAAGAGGGCGGCGTGGCCGCTTTCATCGATGCCGAACACGCCATGGATCCCACCTATACTCGCAACCTCGGGGTCAATCTCGACGATCTGCTGATTTCCCAGCCCGATTCCGGCGAGCAGGCATTGAGCATCGCGGAAACGCTGATCAATTCCAACGCTGTCGATATCATCGTCATCGACAGTGTCGCGGCCCTGGTGCCACGAGCGGAAATTGAGGGGGAGATGGGCGACTCGCTGCCCGGTCTGCAGGCGCGGCTGATGTCCCAGGCCATGCGCAAACTCACGGCCGCGGTCTCTCGCTCGCACACGACACTGGTCTTCATCAACCAGATCCGCGAAAAGATCGGCGTCATGTTCGGCAGCCCCGAAACCACCAGCGGCGGCCGGGCGCTGAAGTTCTACGCGACCATTCGCATCGACGTGCGACGCATCGGAGGCATCAAAGACAACTCCGGGCACACCGGCAATCGGACCCGGGCCCGCGTCGTCAAGAACAAGGTCGCCTCGCCCTTCCGCGAGACCGAGTTCGACATCATGTTTGGCAAGGGTATCTCGACCGAGGGCGACCTTCTGGACCTGGCCGTGGAGCACGGCATCGTTCAGAAGAGTGGCGCTTGGTACAGCGTGGGCGAAGAACGTCTCGGCCAGGGCCGCGAAAGCTGCAAAGACATCCTCCACGATAACCCCGACCTGATGAAGAAACTCGACAAGGAACTCCGCGAAAAACTTTTCGCGAAACCAAAGGCGAGCGAAAAGAAGGAAAAAGAACCGGAGAAGGAAGAGGCGAAGATGTAACGGCGGGGAAGCGCTGGCCGGGTTTCGACCATAGATGATCCGGATCTACCGTTACGCCGTCGCGATCATGGCTATCTTCGGACAGCGAAGGAAAGCGTCCAATGAGTCCTGATCCTGAGGCAATTACGTTCGGATATTCGACCGCGCTCAAGATAGTCGGCTATCCCGCTGTTCTTCTCTTCCTTGCGGGTTGCGTTTGATTATTGATGTTTCCATTTGCTTTGAATGCGGTTTCCGCGATTCGCGAGATCTGGTGGCCGAGCGGGAGGATCGCCTCGAGACCCTGTGTCGGGATGAGTATCTCTGGGCGTTTCGGGTGAGGGAGGGTTGGATCACTGCGATGGCCGGTAAGGGGCACCGCGCGCTCATGCTTTGGGTACTGCCTGGAGGGGTTTGTAGCCCCCGCGTCACTGGTCTAAGGGAGCGAGGGAGCAAAAAGCCCCGGCGGCCGGTTCTTGAGTTCGTGCCGGGGCCTGTGGTACCGTTTGTTCATAGGAATCGATCAAAGGAGGCTTGCGCCATGGACTCTGCCGAGACTTTCGCCGCTCAGTTTCTTCGAACCGGTCATCTCATTCCCTATGCCATGTACGCTCATATCGCCGTCCAGGCCCTCATCTTCTTTCTTGGAATCGTCTTTTTCGCGGTCGTGCTGAAAAGAACTCGAACCTTTTTCTGCCGACAGTTTGGCGTGCTCCTGGGCATGTGGTTTCTGGCCGTGAACGCGGTTCCGGACTTCATTTGGGGGAAACCTGTGTGGCAGGAGTATGTTGCTCCGGCAGCGAAAGGAATGGCCACCGCCATTCTCTTTGCTGTTGCCGGATGGATCTATTGCCTGCATTATCTTCCAAGGCGAGAGTTACACAAGAAGGCGTAGCAATTTGAAGAAGAGCCGTTAGGGCCACATCTCCCCAGAAGGAATCCTCCCTTGAAGGTCTTTTCTCTCATCTGCATAACTTGTTTCGGGTGCTTGAGCGTTTTCTCCGCTCGGGCCGAGGATCTCTTTGCGGCCACGGTGTTTACCCCGGTTGGCGAGTTCTCGGCGATTGAAGGGCCGGCTTGCGATCGGGGCGGGAATGTGTATGCGGTCAACTATGACCACAACGGCACCATCGGGAAGGTGACTCCGGAAGGGGCGAGGAGTTTGTTCGTCGAGCTGCCTGCGGGCAGCCAGGGCAACGGGATGCGCTTCGGGCCGGATGGCGCGTTGTACGTGGCCGACGGCAAGGCGCACAAGATTCTGCGCGTCGATATGCAGACGAAGGACGTCACGACCTATGCTCAGCCTTCCTTCTATGGGCCGAACGATATCGCCATCAAGACCGATGGCACGATCTTCGCCTCCGATCCGCGGCGCACGCCTCTGGACGGGCGGGTGTGGCGGATTGATACGGATGGCGCGGCGACGATTCTCGACACCATTTCCGCTTTTACGAACGGGATCGAAGTGAGTCCGGACGAGAAGATGCTTTATGTCAATCTGGCGCTCGTTGAGACCGGCCCGTGGCAGATCGAGATTCTGGCTTATGACCTTTCGCCGGAAGGGAATGTTTCCAACCGGCGGTCGCTGATTCAGTTTCCCGACCGGGGGCTCGACGGGATGCGTTGCGATATCGCGGGGAATCTGTACGTCACGCGCTACTACAAGAGCCGGGTGCTGAAGATTTCTCCCAAGGGGGAAATCCTCAAGGAGATCGTTCTGACCGGCGAGAACCCGAGCAACCTGGCCTTCGGCGGACCGGACGGGCGGACCGTGTATGTCACCGTCGCCGACCAGGGCAACATCGAGGTATTTCGCACGGATCTGGCGGGTCGGAGCTGGCTGATCCATCAGGCGGCCCGGGCCGATGTCGCGTCCGCTTTGTGGAATCCCTATGGTTTGCCAAGCCGCTCCCATGACTGAGGACGAGAATCCCTGCGTTCCCCGGGAGTCCACCGGGGCCGTGCAGCAAAGGGCGGACGCTGCTCGCGGACTATGTGAATCACAAGATCCTTGCAGGTGGACATGTCCGCGTTGCGCTTCCCTTACACATACGCCGGGGGGCCGAACACCGGCCTGAGCCACACGTAGAGCCCGCACGCCACCAGCCAGACAGCGGCCGTGATCCAGGCCGATTTCCTTTTGCCCTTCTGTAAGAACAGATACTGGACCGTCCACGCGGCCACCGTCAGGCTCAGCAGAACCGGCTCGATGGAGTTCACCCGCTCGAGTTGAAAATCCATACTCGAAAAGGGCCACAAGAGTTTCAGGGTTCCCCACGCCGTGATCGCGTCGCCCAGCAAGTGAAATCCGAGAGCGATCCCCGCGAAGGCAAACAGGCGTTTCCATGTTGGCCTGACGACCGGCCTGCCCGCGTTTTTCGTTCGCAGCGACGGTAGAAGCCACCTCTCGGGCCAGAGCCGAGCAATCGCAGCCGCGATAAGACACAGCACGACCACTCCCGGCAGAGAATGTGTCGCGATGCGGTGATATTGCGCAAAAAGGGGCTCGTCCGTAAAGCCAAACGTTGTCAGCAGCGCTGGCGTACCGTCAATATCGGGGAGAAGCGCCCCCAGCAGGACCGCCGCCCGCTCCCGCCATCGGGCATACGCCGCGCCCTCCATCTCGGGGACCGGCAGCGGCTCGGTCCAGAGGACAGGGGCGAGAACGTGAGTCAACGGGTCCATGCCGGGCTCCTCATTGGCCGATGGGGAGCAGCCGGAAGGCGTAGCGGAATTCGCCGGGCAGCACGAGGTATTCAGGCAGCGTGCCGGGGCCGCAGCTCCCGTTGCCCAGGCCGCTCTGGATGTGGTCGAGGCTGAGGATTACCGTCTCGGCCTTTTCCAGATCACAGGTATGGGTCGCCTTCTGCAAGTCGGCGTCACGATAGGGAAGGGCGGTCATCTCTAGTGTGGGAACAACGCCCTCGTCTCCTGAGTTCTGGGCCTTCTCGGCCTGAATGCGCAGCCCCGCGCCCTTTGCGTCGGTCAGGGTTGCCCAGCGCACCCCCGTCTTGTTCCCGCAGGCCTGGGGGAAGATGTAGGGCACGTATTGCTCGTTAACATCGCTTTCATGGACGGCGACGCGGGCTCCGATGTTGCGATCGATATAATTCTCATGGGGCCCCCGTCCGTGGAACGTGAAACGCCGCCATTCGCCGGGAAGTTCGACCTGCATTCCCACGCGGGGCAGGTAGGGCATCTCCTTGTCCACCTTGACCGTTCTCTCGACGAGGAGTTCCCCCGAGGCCGTCATGGTATAGCGGGTCGTCTCGTCGAGGCCGATTCTCTTGTCCGGAGCGGCGAGGCGGGTCTTGCTCTCCACGATCACACGATCGATGTCCGACTCGATCAGGCGGGTTTCGGCGACTTTGACCGTCAGGCGGTCGTAGCCGCCCTCCTCGCGCCAGATGCGCAGGGACGAGTTCTGCTTGTTGATGAGGCGAATGTCGTTGTCGGTCGGTGCGCGCCAGTAGTTCGGGCGCAGGGGCGAAGCGAGTTGATCCTGCCCATTGCGCTTCCACGATTCGAGGTTGCCGCTCTTCTTGCCGAACCGCAGCTCGAACGCGCCGGAGAGAGAGGACACTACGATGGCGTCGCCGATGCTCTCAGCCTTCAGGTCGCCATTGGTCCGGGCCTTCTGTTTCGGTGTGTCGGCCTTCAGAGGCATGGCGAATTGCTCCCACGCCACTTCATGGCCCTTTTCCGCCCAGGGCGCGTCTTCACTCAAAGTGAAGCGGATATTGAGGAAAACTTCCGCGCCGGACGGGATCTTTGTCGCGTCGACGGGGATCGTCACCTCTTTTGCCTCCTGCGGCCATATGCAGAGAGCGGGCAGGTTGCCGGACTGGAGGACTTTTCCTTCGCCCGTCAGATCCCACGCAATCGCGAGATGGTCGAGAGTCGAGAAGTTATGCTTGTTGAGGATGCGGATTTTGCCGGATTCAAGATTCACCGCCTCGACGCGGACCGGCTCAAGGATCTTCTTGTATTCGAACATGGCGGGATGGGGCTGGCGGTTCGGCCAGATCAGACCGTTGACACAGAAATTCATGTCATTGGGCACATCGCCGAAATCGCCGCCATAGGCCCAGTATTCCCGGCCCTTTTCGTCGGTCTTGGTGATGCCCTGGTCGACCCAGTCCCAGATGTAACCGCCGATGCAGCGTTTATTGGCGTGGATGGCGTCCCAGTACTCCTTCAGATTGCCCGTGCTGTTGCCCATGGAGTGGGCATACTCGCACATGACGACGGGGCGCCGGTCGCGGGGATCGTTGGCGAGTTCGACGAGTTTTTCCACGGTGGGATACATGCGGCTGACCATATCGACCCAGGGGAAATCCACTCCTTGACCGGCCTCTCCCCGGCCATCCTGAGCGCCCTCATAGTGGACGGGACGGCTTGTATCGTAGTCGTGAATCCAGCCGGAAAGGGCGGCATGGTTCGGGCCGGAACCCGACTCGTTGCCCAAAGACCAGATGATGATCGAGGGATGGTTTTTGTCCCGTTCGACCATGCGCACGCCTCGGTCGAGAATGGCCGCGCCCCAGTCGGCGGACTGGCTGGGGCCGCTCCAGACGGCGTGGGATTCGATATCCGCCTCGTCCATCACGTAGATGCCGTAGAGATCGCAGAGGTCGTACCACTCGGGCCGGTTCGGGTAATGGCAGGTCCGCACGGCGTTGATGTTGAAGCGCTTCATCAGAAGGATGTCGGCCAGCATGGATTCCATGGTGACGGCCTTGCCGCGCTGGTCGTCATGGTCGTGTCGATTGACGCCCTTGAGGAGGACGGGAACGCCGTTGACGAGAAGACGGGCATCGCGGATCTCGACCTTGCGGAATCCGATGTTGCAGGCCCGAACGTCGACTATCTTGCCATCCGGATCTTTGAGCGAGAGAACGAAACGGTAGAGGTAGGGGTCTTCGGCGGACCATTTATGGGGGGCGGGGACCTCGACCCTCAGTTCGGAGGCCTCGCGGGTTGTCCAGAAGACGCCCATCTCGGCGGAAATGGACTCGAAGACCTCGCGCCCGTCCGCGTCGAATAGACGCATTTCGGCCTGATACCCTTTCAGGTCTGTGTCGGCTTCGAGGCGTCGTCCTTCGCCGTGCTTGTTCAGCTTCACCCGCACCCGCAGGACTGCGTCGCGACAGTCGGCGTCAAGGTCGGTCCGGACGAAGAAGTCGCGGATCTGGACGGGGGGCGTGGAGAACAGAAAGACCTCCCGGAAGATCCCGCTGAGCCACCAGTGGTCCTGGTCTTCGAGCCAGGAGCCGGTGCTGTAGCGATAGACCTTGGCCGCGAGGACGTTCTTGCCCGGTTTGACAAAACTCGTCACGTCGAACTCGGCGGGAAGCATGCTCTCCTCGCTGTAGCCGACGAACTGGCCGTTGACCCAGAGGTGGAACGCCGAACTCACACCGCCAAAGTGGAGAAAAATCTCGCGCCCGTCCCAGTCCGAGGGCAGGTCGAATTCTCTGCGATAGCAGCCGGTCGGATTCTCCTCCGGCACGCGGGGGCAGAGTTTGACGTCCCAGGGCATCTGAACGTTGGCGTAGTGGGGCTTGTCATAGCCCTGCATCTGCCAGTTGCCGGGAACCTCGACACTGTCCCACATCGCGTCGTCGAAGTCGTCTCTGTGGAAATCGACGGGGGCTTCCTCCGGCCGTTCGCAATAGGCAAACTTCCAGTCGCCGTCGAGGGAACGGGCCCAAGGCGACTTTTCGCGATCTCCCATCCGGGCCGTTTCGAGGTTGGGAAAGGGAATGGAAGTGGCCCGGCCCGGCTCCTTATGGCGCTGGATGAGAAGAGGGTTCTGCCAGTCGGGGATACGGTTGGAAACGGGGTGCGTCATGAGGGAGTCCTTTAGGTTCGAGGTTAGATTCAGGGCTCACGGCCAGTCCAGAGCCAAAGGCGCGCTATCTGACCAGATCGTTCCCGTTTTTTCAAGGGGAAGGGATTTCTTTTTCCGCGCCACAATGCAGGCAGTTCGGCAGCAACGTGTGACGCATCTGTTCGCACGAGCCGCAATGTTCGAAGAGGTTCGTACCGCAGGAGGGGCAGACGTACGGTTGCTGCGGCTGGCCGGTCGAAGGGGCGGGCGGGATGGGGGCTTTCTTGTGGCGCTGCTGAAAATGGCCCTCGTGGGTCAGGGGCAGTCCCTCGGGCACGATCGGATAGCCGCAGACGGCGCAGTTGCCCTTGCGATAGGCCTCGCGGTAGCGCTTGAGAAGCCACGAGGCGCCGGGGCGCGTCATCAGGCGGATGACGGAGAATAGCACTCGAAGGACCACGAGGATCGCCGCGCCGACGAAGATGTACTTGAAATACTCCTTGGGGAAATGCTCATGGATGATGACGAAGAGTTCCCAAAGGACAGCAAAGGAGAAGGCATAGATGATCGGATCGAAGGCGGAACCGCGCTTCCTGAGAAAAAGCCAGGCCGCGACCAGGATCAGAGGAAGCAGAAAGGCCACCTTGATGCCGGCGGCCTGGAGGTTGCGTTTCTCCTGACGGCGCCTGTACTCCTCCTGGGCCTCTTTTCGTTTGCCTTCGACTTGCAGTTCCAACTGCCGGCGATCCCGCTGGACCTGCTCGAATTCGTTCTGGAGGTCGAGTTCCCTCTCGAATTCGGACTGATTGGCCAGGAAAGCTTCCTGCACCTGGGAGAGGATGCCTTTCTCCCTGTCACTCATGCCCGTCTCGTCGGAGGGGGACTGCTGCTGAATCTCGAGCATCCGCCTGAGGGTATCCTGGAGAGACTGGACGTTCTGGCGCAGAAAGTCGCGACGCTCGCGCCGGGCGGTGAGCTGCGCCTTCAACTCGTCGATCTGGTTCTTGAGCGATTCCAGGCGATCCAGGTTCTCCCGTCCGACGATTTCCTTTTCGACTTCGGGCCACGAGATCTGACGGAATCGTCCCGCGTCCTTCAAGACGAACCCGATCGCCCAGATCAAGAGGACCGCCAGGATCGCGCTGCCGACCCAGACAAGCAACCGCAGGCCGAGGGGGCCTTTCACCGGCTCTTGTTTCGACATGGGAATTCTCCTTCCGATTCTTCGGTGGGATGAACGGATTGAGACGAACTCTTCCCCGTCAGCTGCCTCGCCCCGCGCCGGGCGGCTCGCAACGCGCGATACCACGGGCGGGCGCGGAGGTTTTCGAGGCGTTCCTGGTCGCGGCGGAGGGTGGGGACGTTTTCTTCCTCCGCAGCGGCGGCGAGGGCTTCGACGTAGTTGATGCTGAGGGCGCGCAGGTCGGGAACGTCGGGGTGTTGGCGGGCTTTTTCGGCGTTGTCGGGGGCGAGGGCGGGTGCCTGGGCCCATTCTCGGGCGGGGCGGGTGAGATGGGCCGGGTCGAAGGCCTCGAAGGCGAAACGGCGGCTCTCGCGGGCGAGATCGAGACGTCTGGCGGGGGATCGCGCGAGATCGAGCACGGCCCGGGCCAGCGCCTGGCGATCGGCGGGGGGCACGACGATCCCGCAACCAGCTTCGGCAATGATGTGGCTGATCTCCGTGCCTTCCGTCGAGAGAACAGGCAGCCCGGCGGCCATCATGTTGTTGATCCGGTTGCGCGCGCCGAAAAGGGTTTCCATGTTCGCGTCGTCGAGGTTGAGTCCGAGGTCCGCCTCGGCATAGATGCCGGGGAGCTGCTCCGCCGGGACCCAGCCGAGAAGGTGATAGCGTTCACGGAAGGGGGACCCTTCGACCCGGCGGGAGAATTCCTCGTAGGTCTGGGTGTTATAGCCCGCGATGGCGCCGCCGGTCGAGACGAAGTGAACACGCGGCTCGGCAGCCATGACCGATTCGAGAAAGCCGAACAGATCTTCGGGATCGGTCCAGTAGTTGTAGCCTCCGCTCCATAGGAGGATGAAGGCGTCGTCTGGCGTGACAGGCCCGCGCAGCGTCTTTTCGTCGGCCCGCCGCTCCCACGCGGGCGTCATCTCGGCGAAGGCGGGATGGTAGGCAATGGGGACGAGGTGGGCAAAGGGATAGTGGAAGGTGAATCGGTTGAGGCGTCCGAGGGAAGCCAGTTCGCCAAGGAGGGCGTGGAGTTGGGGGTGCGAGACCGTGGAGAACTTGTCGGCGCGGCGGGCGAGAAGGGCTTCCTTGCGCCACGCGTCGAGCAGCGCCCCCGTATCGCCTGTCATCGCGGCGCGGCCCTGTTTTTCGGCCATCTCATAGCCGAAGAGATCCACCCAGAGGGGAATGCGGACGGGCAAGCGGGCGGCGATCCAGGCCGGGGTGGAGTTGATGGCGAAGATGGCGTCGGGCTGGATCTCGCGGGCGAGGTCGGTCAGTTTGGCATGGATGAATTCGAAGTCCAGGTTGCTGAAGGCCTGGTATTCGAGTCCACCGGTTTCGCGCTTCTCCAGCGCGGCGTGGTGCATGGCCGGGTCGTTCGGATCGTAGATCGGAACCGTGACGAGTCGCAGGTCGTGTCCGTCGCGCAGCAGCGGCTCGGCAAAGCACCAGGTGCGCAGGCACTGCCCCCCGAAGTTGCGCACACCCTTCGTCAGGAGCGGGCCGAATCCGATGAGCAGGAGTCTGGACATGAGGTGTCTATCCCGGGAGCGCACAGCCGAGGTCGACCGTGCCACAAGCGTATATCAGTTATAGGCCCGCCAGCCCTTCGCCGACACCTCTTGCTCGTCCGCGTCATCGTCGCGGGTGATGTCAAGGGTGGTCCACCCGATGAGGAAGTCGAGCATCTGGAGATAGCGCGGGCTGCCCACAACGCCGATCCAGCCGAGGTGGATATAGTGCGGGCACGAGATCAGGTATTCCGGCCCGGGAAAGGGCCCCTGGAACACGCCGATGAGGCCGGTCCGCTGGAAGAGCAGGGCCTTTTCGCGCTCCTCGGGAGTCATGGCGGCGAGATCTTCTTCGCTATGGCGGAAGGTCACCTTTTCCTGCCCCCACAGGAGGGCGCCGTAGCTTTCCTCATGGTGCGGCGAAAGCCAGGAGAGCTTGCCCCCGCCCAGACCGACATAGGAGCCGCGGACATAGCCGACGCCAATGGGAATGACGGGGACGAAATCGTAGTAGAAGGCAAAGCCGGGCTTCTTGGAAAAGGTGAAACCGAGGTCGATCATGTCCATGGCATCATCGGCCCGGTTCTGAAAATAAGTGCATCCGCTGGAAATCGACAGCAGACCTGCCAGGAGGATCAGGGCAAACAGGCGCTTCATTTTCCGTTTCCTTTCTCTTTTTGGGACTTCTTGTGAGAGCGTGTACAGCATCGACAAGATAGCAGAGGGGTCGATGGGACACAACTCTGGTGCGTGGATTGCGACCGGGCGAAATGAGCGTTCTATAACGATTCTCGAAAAGCAATCGCGCACGGATTCTCGAGAATGACTCTATGTCATCGCGTTCATGAGCCCGTTCAGTCGGCCTTCAACGATGTAGAGCCCGACCTCGGCGCGGAGGTTGGGCAGGAATCGGAGGAAGTGGCCGTGGCGCAGGAATGCGCGGTTGATGATCAGCCAGCCTTCTTCCCGGCAGAAGTTCTCCCAGTCGCGCAGGGTGAAGAAATGCCGGTTGGGCGAGTTGTGCCAAGAGTGGGGGAAGCTTTCGGTGTGGGGGGCTTTGCCGCGAACTCCGAGTTCCCAGCGCGCGCGCCAGTGGCCGAAATTCGGGAAAACAACCGCTATGCGCCTGCCGACCCGGAAAGATTCTCGCAGGGCATGGGGGATATCTTTCATCTCTTGGAGGGTGTTGCTCATGACGACGAGGTCGAAATGCCCGTCCGCGTAATGGTCCAGTCCTTCTTCGACGTTGCCATGATGCACCGACAAGCCGCGCTGGACGGCCTTGACCACGCAAGCCTCGTTCAGTTCGATTCCGGTGCCGCGAACGTTGCGTTCGTGGACGAGGCGATCCAAGAGGTCGCCTTCGCCGCAGCCGATGTCCAGCACGCGGCCGCCACGCGGAGTGTGTTCGGAAATCCAGTGGTTGATGGCACGGCTGTTGGACAGCTGCTCAGGCATCGCGGTTCCTCTGAGACCGGTAAGCCCGCTCCAGGAAGGAACGCACCAGTGGCTCTTGCTTCTCGTGATCGAGCAGAAAGGCGTCGTGGCCGTAGTCGCTGCTGATCTCGTAATAGGTGGCGTCGCCACCCGACCGGCGGATGGCGCGGGCGACATCCTTGAGTTGCTGGGGGGGATAGAGCCAGTCGGAGGAGAAGG
>JABMPG010000402.1 GCA_013203855.1 bacterium | reverse complement strand
GTTGGAGAGAATTCGGGTGGCAAAGAGCAGATTGTACTGCATGACCGGCATCATGACGTTCAGTTCTAATTGTCCCGCGGCGACGGCCTGGGCGACGATCGCGTCGGCTCCGATGACCTGGAAACAGACCATGTTCATCATCTCGAGCATGGAGGGGTTGACCTTGCCCGGCATGATAGATGATCCGGGGGCGACGGCGGGCAGGATGATTTCGGCCAGGCCGGTGGTCGGCCCGCTGGAGAGCAGGCGCAGGTCGTTGCAGATGCGGCCGATCTCGATGGCGAGGTTGCGCAGGGCGGCGCTGATGCCGGCGAGTGGGCGCTGGCTTTGCATGGCTTCGCGGAGGTCGTTGGCCGAAGAGAGATCGTTCAGGCCGGTCTGCTGACGCAGGAGTTCAATGATCCGCCCGCAGTAGCCCGGCGCGGTGTTCAGGCCCGTTCCGGCGGCCGATCCGCCGATGCCCACTTCGAGGCATTCCTTCCGGGCGAGGCCGAGGGTCCGATGGCCCTTGCGAACCGCCTCGGCATAGGCCTTGAACTCTTGCCCGAGCCGGATCGGCACGGCATCCTGGAGATGAGTCCGGGCAGATTTGAGCACACCGTCGAACTCTTCGGCCTTCTTGCGCAAGGAGGCTTCGAGCGCAATCAGCTCTCCATGGAGGAGATCCCGCAGGGCGATCAGCACTGCCAGGCGAATCGCCGTCGGAAAGGCGTCGTTGGTGGACTGGCCGAAGTTGACGTGATTGTTCGGATCGACTTTGTCATAGGCGCCGCGTTCGCCGCCCATTTTGACGTTGGCCCGGTTGGCCAGCACTTCGTTCACGTTCATGTGGAAGGACGTGCCTGCGCCCATCTGGAAGACGTCGACCACGAACTGGTCGCGGAGTTCACCGGCCAGGATTTCGTCGCAGACGGCGACGATGGCGTCGGCCTGGTCGGTGGCGATGGCGCCCGCATCGCGATTGGCCAGCGCGGCGGCCTTCTTGATATGAAGAAAGGCGTCGACGAAGATCGGATCGTGGCGCAAGCCGCTGATGGGATAGTTCTCGATGGCGCGCTGGGTCTGGCATCCCCACCAGGCATCGGTGGGTACGCGCATCTCGCCCAGACTGTCTCTTTCAATACGATAATCCATGGGGCTTCTCTCCCGGGCGGGACAACCTGCTCCCGCGTGTTCACTGGTATTTCACGACGGCCAAGATTAGCGCAAGACGAAAAATATGGCAAAGAAACCTTTTTGTGTTACCTTGCCTCGCTGGAGGATTCTCACGAAAGACATTCGACATTTGAAGGGCGACTGCAACGTGACTAAACGTGAACTCGCGGCATTGTTGCTCTCCCCCTGGCCCTGCTTCTTGCGGCAGGGGTATGCCTCCTCGTCCTTGTCAAAGATCTCTCCCGCCTTCTTGTCAACGATGACGAGCCGCTCGGAAACGTGACACCGATCGAGGGGAAGCAAGTTTCGTGAGAACCAATCAGACTTCCTGACAACAGACTCTGTGCTCCAGACTCCCCAACGCTTCACCGGCTCTGGGCAACCCCCCGGATCGTTTCGATCATGTAGTCGACGTGCTCGTCCCGCAGTCCGGGATAGACGCCGACGAAAAACGTGTTGTGCATGATGAAATCGGTGTTGGTCAGTTCGCCGACAACCCGGTATTGCGCCTTCTCGTAAGCGGGATGGCGAACCAGATTTCCGCAGAAGAGATTGCGGGTTTCGATCTTCGCGGCCTCGAGGTGGGCGGTCAGATCGTTGCGCGTGAAGGGCGCTTCGGGCCGCACGCTCAGGACGAGGCCGAAGTAGGACGGCTCGGCGCTGTGGGGCGTCTCGGGCAGGATGAGCCGGTCGGCGCAGTTCACCAGACCGTTGCGCAGCCTCAGCCAGTTGTGGCGGCGAGTTTCGAGAAATCCGTCCAGTTTGTCGATCTGGGCGCAGCCGATGGCCGCCTGCAAGTCCGTGATCTTGAAATTGTAGCCGATGTGGGAGTAGACGTACTTGTGATCGTATCCGGAAGGC
>JABMPG010000401.1 GCA_013203855.1 bacterium | reverse complement strand
GAGCGGGGGGGCGTGGGGGGCGAGTGTGGATGCGGAGGAGGTGTCTTTCGGCGAGGATCAGTCGTGGGATGGTCTGGTTCGGATCTATCGGGATGATGGGGAGTTGTATTTTGTGGATACGGAGTCGGGTCCGTTGACTCTGAGCGGTGTGATTGGTTCGGGGCTGTCTCTGCCGGCGGGGTATCAGGACAATGATTTGCTCAAGGTGTCGTCGGGGGCGTTGGCGCGAATCGCGGCTGGGACAAATGGCTACATCCTGGCCATGGCCTCGGGCTCACCAGTCTGGGCGAACTACGTGCAGGTGGCGACCGCGATTTTTTCGACCTCAGTTGAAACGCCTAGAATCAACGGCATGGACGGGGGCCTGCATACCTCGATTCTCTTGGATCAAGGAGCCGGGGGCAATGATGTCACCATCAACGCGAGCACGGCAAATGTAGTGGATCTGACCGCTATCGGGATTGTTTCTGGTGCGTCGGCCCTTTTCAGTGGGTATCTGGAGGGAGCCGGTTTTTTCGGAGCAAACTCGGGTTTCACCGTGGACCAGGGAACAGGAGAAGATGAAATCCACGGGGGGAAAGTCCAGGTGACTCACCTCAAGGTTGGCTCCGGAGACTGGGTTGACGATACAGCCGACCTTGTCGGCCCGCAGGGGGAGACGGGAGCAACCGGTGCAACGGGAGCAACTGGGGAGCAAGGAATCCAGGGAATCCAGGGGATCCAGGGGATCCAGGGGGAGACCGGAGCCGCCGGCGCCGATGGGACGGACATTCTAGACGTCAACAATTCGGGGCACAACTTTCAGGCCGACAATCTCACAGCGAATACAGCCGTTGCAGGACAGACCGGAGTGTTTTCTACGTCGGTTGAGGCACCGATCTTGAACGGCGTGGATGGCGGAACGCACTCGAAGATCACCATGGACCAGGGGACTGGAACCGATGAGATCCACACCGGAAAGTTTTTGGTGACTCAACAGAAAATTGGGGATTCCGACTGGATGACGTCCAGCGCGATGAAGGGGCCGCGCGGAAGTTTGATCACCTTTGACGCTCTACTTGACCGCAAAGAGATTCTGGCGGGGACGGATGGGCAAGTTCTCACGTCGGACGGCACGGATGTGGGTTGGGAAGCGCCTGGCGCGGCGACAGTCGCTGGAACACGCGGCGGAATAGTCACCTTTGACTCCGGCGGTACTCGGGCAGATCTAACCATCGGCAGTGCCGGCGCTGTCTTGTATTCGAACGGCACTGATCCTTCGTGGGTGTCCGCCTTTCCCGGTGCGCTCAACGCCTATGGAATAACACGTGGTTCCGCCGGCGACGTGACTCTCAAGCTCGGCGGGGCTGGTGATTTTTCTTTGCGGGACTCGGCGAATGCGGAAGTGGCCTATTTCTCTTCTACCGGCAATCTGACTCTGGGTTCCGCGGGCGCGGGCTTATTGACCGCGGGGTCCGGCTTGTTTGCGACGGCGGTGGAGGCGCCTGCCCTGAATGGGGCGGATGGGGGCACCAATACGAAGGTCGCCATGGACCAGGGGAGCGGGAATGAGATAACGATCACGGCGGCGGGGGGGGTGAATGCCTCCGGCCCGGTCTATACCGACCACCTCGAGGCCCTGACAGCGGCGACCGATCTGGTCTTGCAGATGAAGGACGGGAAGAAGATTTCGATCTGTGATGAGAACGGAACGGAGTATGCCTATTTCGACAACAACGGGTCATTCAAGAACCCATCTCAGGGAATCATTCAGGTCGGCTCAAATTTTTTCTATGGATCATACTGCGATCTGGCGTTGATTTACGCCAATGCCCGATACACAAAGACCAATGGGAACTATACCTGTCGTCTCAACGGCTCCAATGGCACGGCCTATTTTACGATTGTGAACCAAAGCGCCGCAGGCGTGGTCACCGTCCAGAACTCCGGTCTGACGGCTATCAACGCCTCTGCCGCTGGCTATGCCCTGATGGTGGACAACGCGGGGGACGCCGACACCTACAAGGGCGTTCAGATCATGGCGGGGCAGGACAACGGATCGTCGACGACGTGGGTTTATCTGCGGGACGGGGACGGCGATTTCGCGGGGGCGATCTCGAACTACTCCGGGACGACCGGGCTGTATGTGCCGAGCGACCGGGTGCTGAAAGAAAACATCGTGGACACGCGGAAAGACGCGCTGAGCATCGTGCGGTCTTTGCCGGTGCGAGACCATGAGTACAAGGACAAGCCGGGCCAGATAGTGACCGGCCTGATTGCCGATGAGCTTCGGGCGGTGATCCCGGAGGCGGTGGCGTCCATGCCGAAGTATAGGCACGAATACACGACGGTGTCTGAGGTTGTGCCGGCTGACGATCTGACAACGGGCGGGCTGGCCAGTGATGACGGGCCTACGACGCGGCTTCTGACGCGGCTCGAACGTCGGACGGCGGACACAGGGGAGACTGTAGACGCGATCTGCCGGGATGCGGTCGTGCCGTACCTGGTCAAGGCGATTCAGCAGCAGCAGGAGCAGATCGACGCGCTTGAGGCGCGGATCGAGGCCCTTGAAAAAGCGGGCAGTCTGGAGGTCGTAAAATGAAACGATGGATTCTGACAGCACTTCTCATGGCCATGGCGGTGAGCGGCTATTCTCAGGTCGCGCCGGAGAACTTAGCCGGGGACTGGTGGACCGGGCAGTTGCGCGATGACGCCTTGTACGCCGACGTGGTGGCCTTGCAGATCACGCAGATGGCGGATGAGGTGGCCCGGCTGCGGACGCTTTCGGCTGCTCAGGCGACTACGATTGCGCTGCTTCGGTCGGCAGATGATTTCAGTGCAGAGTTGCAGGCGTTGACGGAGGAAAACGCGGGGCTGACGGCCCGGGTGTTCTCCCTCACCAACGAGCGCGACGGTCTGACGGCCGAGAATGCCACGCTCCGGGGTGCCTTGGGCGCGTCTCAGGCCGATTTCGAGGAATTGCGGGCAAACATCCAGGATTACGCTGATCGGACCGTGGCGGCCGAGAATGGGGCCAGCGCGGCGGGCCAGGGGGCAGTAGCCAGCGCAAACCCTTATCCGGTGGGCTACCAGGCGGACTGGTGGGAGTTCGGGCGTTGGGCCGCGGCGAAGCGTATCCGGCTTGTGCGGGTGTTGCAGGTCGCCAATGGGCTGGTAAGCGACCCCGAGAATGAGATCCCGCCGGGGAAACTGGCGGAGATCTGGGGGGCGTATCAGTGAGAATTCCTCCACGCCGGCCAGACCTGAAAGGGGTGGAACTCCTGAATCACAGCGGAGTTCTGAACCTGCTTCAAGATCTCGGCGTACTGAGGGCACTGGTACGCGGGGACGGCGCGTTCATCTGCGAGCCAGTGCCCTCCGAAGAGCAGTGCCTTGAGGAATACCATGTGCGGCGCCACAACGATCGTGGGACCTGGTACATCCCGGAACTGGGTGTTGACATGCACCTGACGCGGGCTCAGGCGGAACACGTGGCCGCGCTGCAGAATCACTGGCGGCGGCTTAGGACGATCAGGCGTCGGGAGTGGTTGAAACCTGGGCCGGAGCACTACCCATCGCTGGAGGTAACCGACGAATGACATCCGGAACAACTGGGCCAGTTACAGAAAATGATTGCCGGATGCTACGGGAATCTTGCTTGCGGGCACACTCCAAGGCTTTCTACACGCTGCTCGGGATGGCGTTTATGCTGGTGATGGCGGCGGCATCGTTCGCGCTGGTGAAGCAGGGCACGGATGCGAGGCAGGACGCGGAGATCCTGTCAAACAGAGCAACGAACACCCGGATTGAGACGAAGCTAGACCGGATTTGGGAGCGGGTGAGTCAGCCGTAGGAGAGGGGAGGTGGGTCGGGGATGTCGGTGACGATTGATTCGGTGGTTCAGTTGGATTCTCGGTCTTGGCGGGTTTCGTGGTCTTCGGATCTGGGGGGTGATGTTGTTTTCCGGATCTATCAGGATGGCGAGTTGGTGGGTGTTTCGGGTGCAGTGGAGTGGGTTTTTGTGGTGGGTGTGGG
>JABMPG010000400.1 GCA_013203855.1 bacterium | reverse complement strand
GTTCGGTCACGTCGAGAATGGTGCCCCACACGTGAACGAGGCGCGCATCGCGAACCGTGCCGATAAGACTGTAGAGAAAGGACCGGGAAGAACCGTCCGCCACACGCACGGTGATTTCGCGGCCGTGGAGCCGGTAATGGCGACACAGAAATTCGCGTAGCGCCCCAGTCAACTCTTCCTCGTCCAGACGAACGATGTTTCGCAGAGCCTGGTGGCAAATGTCCTCCGCGGAGCGTCGGCCCATCAAATGGGCGGAGGTTCTATTGACCTCCGCGATCCAGGCGTTTCGACGCACATGATCGATCTGCTGGTCCAACGTCAGGTGCGTGGGAAGAGGTTCGCGGAACTCGATGCGGAAAACCCCTTCCGCCGCCTGGTCCACAAAGATCCGGTACTTCTCCTCGCTTTCGCGCAGAGCCGCGCGCGCCTCCCTTTGCTCAGACGTGTCGATAAGGAACGCCTCGGCTCCGATGACGACCTCCCCCTGATACACCGGAGTAGCCGAGATGGTAAAGCCGCCCGTGGACCCGTCGCTGTTGAGTCGTTCGATCTCCGCGCTCCGGATCGGTTTCCCGTGAAGAAGGGCTTCAAGAAGTCCCCCGGCGCTTTCACGGTCCGATTCCGCGCACGTGTCAAGGAAGGACACGCCACGGATCTCTTCGGCGTCGCGGTACTTGTGAAGGCGAAGCCACGCAGCGTTCACGCTCTGGTATTTGCCCTGTCGATCAAGGCAGCAGTAGGCGGCCGGAGTCGTGTCGATGATGCTTCGCAGGCGTTCTTCACTACGCTTGAGATCCCTTTCGGCCTGGCGGCGGTCCGTTACGTCCCGGGCCACGTGCAGCGCTTCCTTGTCGGGCAGGGGAACGACACGGGATTCATAATGCCGCAGAGCTCCCTGTATGAAGAGGCTATAGTCCAGATTCTGAGTCTCCCCAGTCTCGATCACTCTCGCCGTAGCGTCGAGAAAGCGCTGACTGACCTTCTGGGGAAAAACTTCGATAGCGGAATGACCGAGGAACATGTGCAGAGGCACATAAAGGTCTTCTTCCCTCCCGTGGAACTCAAGGAAGACTCCGTCCGCGGACATTCGGAAGATCAGGTCCGGCATCGCCGAAAGGAGCGCCTTGAGCCGAGCTTCGCTTCCGGTAAGAACTTCCCCAAAGTGTTCTTGCTCAACCGCATCGCGCACCCGCTTTCGCAGAAAGGCGATGTCGAGAGGCTTGGGCAGATAATCGAAAACGGCCAGGTGGAGTGACTCGACGGCTGAGGGAAGATAAGGATCCCCCGTGAGAACGATAATCGGGCAGTCCGGCCAACGTTGACCCAGAAGACGCACAAACTCCAGATGCTCGTTGCCCGGAATTCCACAATCCACCAATACCAGGTCGTATCTCTCTTCCTCCGCCGCCTTGAGAACTTCCGCCCCCGTGCTCACCGCACGGACCGACCACCCGTCCCCCTCCAGGATGCGCTTGGCCGTCTCAAGCACACTCTTCTCGCTATCGGCTAGGAGAAGGCGTCCCATCGGCACACGCTTTCCAGCAGACTCATTCATCGGGATCCTATCTTCCCCTTCTCTGTCATTGGGACCGACCCACAACTCCATCGAGCATGAACAACTCCACTTGGCGTTGACTGGATGCAGATCTCTCTACCCCCTGCCAGCGGGAAACGGACTTTCTACTTAGAGAAAGATAGGGACGCGCAGGATTCGGGGAGCCATGATCCCCTTCCCTTGGCTCATGGCCTCAGCGTGAACACCTCGCCCCGGACGGTGATCTCAACCGAATCACGATTGACCGCGGTCACCCGCGCGCTGCCCAGCTCCGCGCCCTCGGAGACCGTCCGGCCATCGATCAAAGCCACGGGCGCTTCGCTGTCCCAGTAGATTCCGGAGATCTTCAACCCGCTGATCTCGCGATACGCAGCCATTCGCACAAGAGCCGGATCAGGCGTGGCCGAAGGGGTTGGCCCCGGAGTGGGCTCCGCAGGCGGAATCACTTCGGACTCGGATTTGACAAGGCTAGGCACAGGCGCAGGCGTTGAAACAACTATTTCGACCGTCGACACCGGCGCGGCAGAGGCGAGAGAGGATCCGGTCTGGTCAGATGGACTGGTGGATACGGCTCGGACCCTCTCGCCATCGGGTCCGAGCACGGCGAAGAGGAGGAAAACGAGCACACCGATAAGGAGAACGATCACACCACCCGTAGTCCAGACCAGTGTCTTCAGAAAGCGGACCTCGTCGCTACTGCTTCCGGATGCCGCAAGATAGTTGTGCGTGCGCTCGCTAAGCAACTCACGCCCGGGCTCGACTGTTTCCTGAGCGGGCACTTGCTTAGCCTTGCGCAAAGCATCGAGAATGGTGCTCATAAAACAGGATTCCTGATCGAATAGACTGACCTGCGGATTCCCAAAATACATGAACGACTATAGGGTAACCCCTTACCAGTCAAAGCGAACTATGCGGTCATTCGGACCGGAAAGTCAAGCCTTGAAACGAGAGGGATCCCGACCGGGCGCATCTTGATCAATCTACCTTGCACGCGGGAATGCTGGAAGACCCTTTCGTCTGAGCCCCCGTAGGGCGGCGACGGTTTTGTAGCCACGGGCGCCAGCCCGTGGACGTCGCGGTTGACCCATTTTGTTAAGCCCCCGCAGGGGGCGACGCACCCGAGCGGACGAGCCCGTGCAGGGCGCGCCGGAGCTTCGTCAAGATGCACTCTATCGTTTAAGTGCTCTAGATAGAATCAGCCCCTTCCAAACCGCGAGTCCGGGATCACGCTGGAGGCGGCGCACGGCCGACTCAGCCGATTTCGAGCATGGTCTCCAACGCCATTCGCGCGTGGACCGCCGTTTCGGGAGCGACCTGGACAACCCCGATGGCGCCAAGGTTGTCCAGAACCCACAGCACGTGGGAGACGGTGATTTTGGCCATGTTGAGACACATGGACGGCACAAGGGGCAGGATAGTCTTGTCGGGGTTCTGTCTAGCCAGGCGAGCGACAAGGTTGATCTCGGTGCCGACAATGATCGTCTCGCCCGCTTTCGCCTCCTGCGCACGGCGCACGATCGCCTCGGTCGAACCGGCCGAATCAGCCGCACGGACAACATCAATAGGGCATTCGGGATGGACGATGATGTGGGCATCGGGGTGGTCACGCCGCGCGGCCTCGACCTGTTCGACCTTGAAGCGCGTGTGGACATGGCAGAAGCCTTTCCAGACCACGAGGCGCGTCTCTGAGTAGCGTTCGTCGCGGCCGTGAGCCTCGGCGTAGCGAGGATCCCAGATGAGAACTTCCCTGTCGGAAAGCCCCAACTTGTCGGCGGTGTTGCGCCCCAGATGCTCGTCCGGAAAGAAAAAGACCAGATCGCCCTTGTTCCACGCCCACTCGAAAACGCGAGGGGCATTCGAAGACGTACAAACCGCGCCGCCATGCTCGCCGCAAAAGGCCTTGATATCCGCGTCGGAGTTCATGTACGTGACCGGGACGATAGTACGTCCCGGATTCATGGCAGAGAGAATCTTCCACGCCTCACGAACATCGGCAAGCTCGGCCATCTCGGCCATCGGGCATCCCGCCGTCTCCTCGGGATGGATGACGACCTGCTCCGGCCGGGCCACGATCCGCGCGCTCTCGGCCATGAAGCGCACCCCGCAGAAAACGATCGTCCGAGCCGTCGCATTCGCAGCATCTCGGCACAGTTTGAAGGAGTCGCCCGTGAAATCCGACAGGCCTACCACCGCGTCCACCTGATAATGATGACCCAGAATCACCAGTTCCGAGCCAAGTGTTTCCTTATGGGCACGGATCGCCTTCTCAAGTTCCGCATCGGAGCGGCTCAAGTACTCGTGCGGGACGGAAACTCCGCTGTGAACCCTCGGCAGGGCCATGGGCTTCTCCTCGCTTTCGATGGCAGACGCTCAGAT
>JABMPG010000399.1 GCA_013203855.1 bacterium | reverse complement strand
GCCGGCGAGTTCGAAGATCTCTTCGGCAATCTCTTCAGTTCGATTTTCGGCGGCGCCTTCGGCGGGGGGAGCGCCCGGGGGCGGGCCGGAGTGCAGCGGGGACATGACCTTCGGGTCCGCTACGCGATGACGCTTGAGGAAGCCTTCGAAGGCAAGGATATAGAGCTGAAGATCAAGCGTCACGAGCCTTGCGAAGACTGCAAGGCGACGGGATGCAAGGCGGGCACTCATCCTTCGACCTGCCTGCAATGCGGAGGACAGGGACAGGTCCGCGTGAGCCAGGGATTCTTTTCGATGATCTCGACTTGTCCCGCGTGTTCGGGCAAGGGCAAGGTGATCTCCAATCCCTGCGAGACATGCAACGGGACCGGGCTCGCCGAGAGGAAGGCCGGTATTTCCGTCACCGTGCCGCGCGGCGTGGCCGACGGGACCCAACTCCGGCTGACGGGCGAGGGGGACTCCGGACCAAAGGGGACCGCCCGCGGCGACCTTTACATCGTTATTCAGATCAAAGAACATGAATTCTTTGTCCGCCGGGATGACGACCTGTACTGCGAAGTGCCGATTTCCTTTGCACAAGCGGCTCTGGGGGCTGAGATCGCAGTGCCGACGATCGATTCCACGACGAAACTCCGAATTCCCGCCGGAAGTCAGACCCACCAGGTAATCCGCCTGCGCAACCAGGGCATGTCCCGGAGTAGCTCGCGCCCCGACCATCGGGGAGATCAGTATGTGCAAGTGATCGTCTTTACTCCCAAGGAGTTGACCGACCGTCAGAAAGAACTTTTGCGGGAATTCGCCGAGAGCGAAGGGGAGGACCTCAGGGAAGACAAGCGTTCTCTCTTCTCGAAGTTTCGCGACCGCATGGAAGAAGTGAAGAAGGACTGGCTCGGTTAAGGAGTCGTGGCGTTCCGCGGCTGGTCGATCGTTCCGGGAGCGCCTCGAACTTCGAAGACATGAATATTCTCCAATGTGACGAGGGCATCATCGAATGCGATCTGGCGTAGAAGGCGTGCGTCGATGAGATTCGCTATTCGCGGGTCGTGTGGTTCGTGCAGGTAGAGCAGATGGGTGACGCCCTTGCTCTCCAGCCAATCGGCGGCGGCCCGAGCATTCAGACCTTTCCAGTAGGACTCCAGCGGGGGGGGTGACACCTCGCAGGACCATATGTAATACCGGTCAAGGTAGAAGGGCCACGGGCAGTCGGGCATAAGGACGCGCGCGTTCGTGGGGAGGCGTTCGGAGAGAAAATCAAAAGGGACCACAAGGGGCCCGGCGGTCTCCTTGCCAACGACGTAACGCGCGCGCGACTCCGCCGTCAGCACGGGATGGCACGGCCATGCGATGGTCTTGAACCGCATCCAGCGGATCTGCTGGCTCCAGTGGGTACAGACGCTCCCTAAGAGAATTGCGGCAAAGCCGAAGGCCAGTATCCGCCGCGATCCTGGCCGCGCCTTCCACGCTTGCCTGAGGAGCGCGGTTCCCACCACCACGACGGCAGGATAGCAGAGGGCGAAGTAACGGGTCAGCTCATTGGACCCGCGCATCATGACCAGTACACAGGTCTGCAACAACAGCGCGATTGAGAGGCGGCGCACCGGAGCTGCTCCAAACAGGATTCCGGCGCACGTGAGGATAGGCAATGCGGGGGCCACGATGTCGGCCGAGGTGAGAAAGATGCCTATGCGGCGGGGCAGGTCGGCGATCGCCTGAGCGATTCCCGATGGGCTCGGAGGGAAGACGCCGTTCAGATCGGCCGAAACGCGGGCGATGCTTTCATAGCCGTCGGTCAGGGAAAATGGCAGGAGGGCGAAGGGGAAGAAGGGATTGCCGCATCCCTGAATGAGGTTTCGAAGGGCCCAGGGAGCATAGGCAACCGCCGCAGCGATCACGAGTCCGAGCCAGAACGATCGTCGGATACTGTCAGATCGCCACAAGGCAATCGGCGCCAGAACCAGCACCACGGGTGCCCAGAATCCTGCGGCGACGATTTTCATGGCTGCCGCGCTTCTGCCGAGAAATCCAACGATGACGCCCATTCGCCATCCCACAGGGGCGCGGGCCAGGATCTCTCTGGGGGAGGCCAATGCCGCCAGGGACAGGAACAGGAGCAGGGCGGCGCCGAAATCGTTGCCCGCGCCGATCGGGACTCTGATAGTTGATGAGGCATAGAAGGTCATCGCCAGAGACCCGGCGATCCATCCGGCTCCGGGGCCGATCAATCGGGACGAGACCAGGGCGACCGCCGCGAGTGTGACGATCATGACTTGGGCATAGAACAGCGAGCAGGCCACCTCGTTAGAGAAAAGAAGAAGGGCGGCATAGAGGGCCTCGAAGCCGAGGGCGTAATTGCTGGGCATGTTGAGAGCGAAGGCTTCAACGGTTCCGCGATGAGCCCAGGCGCGGGGTACGGACAGGTGATACCACATGGCGTCCTGGCTGCAGTCCGGCGCGGCCGCGCCCACCGTTATCCAGACGGCGAGAAAGATTCCATAGACGATCATGACTCTTTGGGCCCAGCGCCATCCGACTGTGGGATCGGCTGGACCGCGCGAGTCTTCGGCGCATGTTGGCAGGCGCAACAATTCCCACCCATATCTCCAGCTGGTGAGCCAGACCGCACCGGCCACAATGGCAACCGCCGCAATCCGGACCTGTCCGAAAAGGCCCAGGCAGGAGATGAGAAAACTCCACGCCGCCAGTCCGAACCCATAGGCAAACACAGTTCGAACCGCCCGGGATCCGACGTCCCACTCCGCGCTCCCGAGCGCCCGGAGGAGGATGCGGCCGGAGAGAAACAAGGTCAGGGCGACCGCGGCCGAAAGGAACAGGTAGGGGATGAGAAGGAGCCAGTCCACAAG
>JABMPG010000398.1 GCA_013203855.1 bacterium | reverse complement strand
CGGAAGAAAAGAAGCCCATCGAGCGGCCTCAGGAGCCCAAGCCTTCCGAAGAGCGTATGCCTTCTTTGGAAAGACGCCGACCGCCTCGCGGTAGACGCCGTCCGGCAGAGCGAAAGACTCCCGAAACCGAGGAAAAGCGCGAGCCCACGCCGATAGCCGAAAGCGTCCCCACCGTCGTGCAGGCACCCGAACCGCAGCCTCAGCGTGTGGTCAAGCGGGAAGAAGTCGAGAAGATGCGGGTTCCCGAGGAAAAGATCCCGAAAGCGGAAGAGCCCACACCGAAGAAGACAGTGGCAAAGAAAACTACCCGAAAGACAACTGCAAAGAAAACAACCGCTAAGAAAACGACCGCGAAAACAGCTGCTAAGAAAACAACTGCAAAGAAGACCACGACCACACGAAAGCGGGCCGTCAAGACTTCTGAGAAGAAAGAGAAGAATCCCGAGAAGTCGGAAGGCGAATCAGGCGGCAACTCCCAGTAACCGCGCCGCCCGAGGCCACTCTGTTCCCAGCCCCCGCCGGGCGCGACGCGCCCCATCATGCACGGATTCTCGAGAATGACTTTGGATGAAGCAACCAAGGGATGGGTCGGATGTTTCGGCCCATCCCTTCTTTTCATCTGGAAAGTTAAGGCCTTTCGCGTGAGTCGGGAAGACAGTCAATGAACTCGGAACACGTCGCCGCTCGAATAGGATCCGTTGGTGGGGTCGTATGCGCGAAGAACGAGGTCATGCATCAGGAGAGGCCCAGTACTTGGGAAGTCGACGAAACGCAGATCGAAATCCTTGTCAAGACCCGGACTGAACAGAATCCAGCCGCTCGGGTTTGAATAATAGCCGAAGGTTCCGGACCCGGCCCAACCCGCCAGCGCGAGGTCAACGGGGAGACGATCCACATAAGCGAATGGAGTGGTCAAAGTGAGGAGTTCCATCCTGTCTCCCGGAGAAACTGACATCTGAAACGTCGGCATGCTCCACAGGGGAGAGGCCGTGCCCAGAAAGGCGTTGGCAGCGTGCTCTCCCATAGTCCAGTGTGGATAATGTCCGTGCACGCCGTGGAATTCCTCCAGGGCCACCGCCGTTGCGCGCTGGTCCGCCTCGACCCTGCTGATCCGATAGCGGTGGAGGCTCTCGCCGGGAGGGCTTGCGGCGATGATCTGAAGGAACAAGCCCCAGTTCACGATGGCCGAGAGACACCCGATGAGGAGCCTGAGCGCCGAGCGCTTTCTTGAGCGAAGGAGAGCGGACAGGGCGATGATTCCGCCCGTCACGGCAAGCAGTTGGCACAGATTCCACGCGAACTTCAGCGAGTTTTGGGCCGTGCGAGCCTCCATGTACTCTTCGAGACCGGACACCGCTACCAGGGCAGCGATCCCGATCACGGGACAGAGAAGGGAGATCAGGACCGATGACCATCTCAGAGGTCTGTGATCGTGATCTGACATTGACCGTGCCTGGCTTCGAAGTTGGGAAGAGAAAGCGGTAGGGCGAGAATGCCCTGAAGGCAGACTGCTCGCAAAGCCTACTTCGCCTGCTTAGCCAGTTCGGTGAGGAGTTCGAGGGCTTGCATGGGGCTGAGGTGGTTGGGGTCCAATTCCCGAAGCCGCTGCAGGGCGGGGTGGTCGAGCCCGTCGAAGAGGCTGAGCTGGACCATGCCGTCTTCGGCCTCGAGCTTGACCTTGCGGTCGGGTGGGGGAGTGGCCGATTGGGGCGCGCGGCCGAACTCCAACTGGTGGAGAATCGTCTGCGCCCGATCGATGACCGAACGAGGCAGGCCGGCCACCTTTCCCGCGTAGATGCCATAGGAGTGATCGGCCCCGCCCGCGACAATCTGGAAAAGGAAGGTAATGTCGCCGCCCTGTTCCAGGACCGCCGTGTTGAAATTCCAGACACGAGACAGCTCGTCCTCCAAATCGGACAACTCATGATAGTGCGTGGCGAAAAGCGTTTTCGGACGTCGCCCTTCGGTGGCATGAAGATACTCGACCACCGCCCAGGCGATGCTCAGTCCGTCGTAAGTCGAGGTGCCCCGGCCGATCTCATCGAGTATCACCAGGCTCCGGTCCGTCGCATTGTTCAGAATGTTCGCCGTCTCGCTCATCTCAACGAGAAACGTGCTCTGCCCGCGAACCAGGTAGTCCATCGCTCCGACCCGCGTGAAAATCCGGTCCACGATCCCGATCCGCGCGCTGTCGGCCGGAACGAAACACCCCACGTGAGCCATCAGAGTGAGAAGAGCGGTCTGGCGGATGAAGGTCGATTTACCGGCCATGTTCGGGCCCGTGAGGAGAAGGATCTGATCCTTTTGATTGTTCAAGTG
>JABMPG010000397.1 GCA_013203855.1 bacterium | reverse complement strand
GGCGGTGATGGACCTGTTCCGCGAGATGCGGCGGGCGCTTTTGCGGGGGCATACCACCCCGATTCTGCGCTACGCGGCCGACTGCTTGGCTCATCTCCTGTCGTTCATGGTCTATCGACGCAGTCTCTCTCTTCCGCGGCGGGCGTCGGACCTCCACCTCGAGCGGATCTTCGAGCACATGCAGGCCGGGCTGGACCGCCGGCTCTCGGTGGAAGATCTCGCGGCCGAGGCGGGGATGTCGCCCTCCCACTTCACGCGTCGTTTCCGCAGCAAGACGGGCTTTTCGCCCATGGAGTACCTGATCCGGCTTCGGGTGCAGAAGGCGTGTGAATACCTGGACACGACGAATCGTTCCATCGGCGAGATCGCTGGACAGGTGGGTTACGACGATCCCTATTACTTCTCCCGGGTGTTTCGAAAGACGACCGGCCTTGCCCCACGGGAATATCGTAAGGAGCCGAAGGGGTAGGGAGTTCAAGGCCCAAAGTTTGGCGCTTGAGATTGGTCCTCGAGATATTCCGGCGAGTTCCCGCTTGGCCCGACCTTGCCGCAGACGATCCCTTCGGTCGGAGGCTCCATCTGGTTCAGGCGTGGGCGATCAGGAAGGCGAGGCAGTTGGGTATCTCGCCCGTCCGCGTCAGCCGCAGGTCCTCATCGAGGATCGTCCGCAACCACCCGTTTGCCTCTTCATCGCGCGGATCGAAGTTGTGAATGATGGGATTCAGGAGGGCGAGGAGGAGGCCTCCGCCCTGTTCGGCCAGATGTTCCATTCGGAATTCCTTCCGCACCGCTTCCAGGATTCGGTCAGATCGAATCGCCTCGAAAGGCGAGTGCTGCTGGATCATCCAGCGATTGTGAAAGACAGGTTGTTTCATGACGCACCCGTCTGGCGTCAGGCGAAGGCGTTCCGGAAGCCGGCGTAAAATCCTTCGAGCCGCCGAGCGTGTGGATTCCGGGATCTCGACATAGCGCGGGCCGACGTATTCCTGGCAAACCAGAACGCCGCTCCGGTCTCTCAGGGCGCGCGATGTCTCCCGGAGGACACGTTCCACGTTGATCACGTGGCGCAGCGAATCCACGGCCAGGCACAGGTCGTAATCGAGGCCGTCCCAGGTGAAGGTGTGAAGGTCCTCTGCCAGATAGGCGATAGGATACTTCAGACGCTCATAGTCCCTGCGGGCGGCCTGCACAAAAACCTCGTTGATATCGAAAGCCTTCACATTCCGAGCGATTCCCAGATCCACCAGCAATCGACAATGCGTGCCGTCGCCTGCGCCCAGGACGAGAGCGTTTGAACGCCCCGGGTATCTGTTGGCCATGAGCCTCCAGATGTCTTGCCCGGCGATGAATCTCCGCCTGAACCAGCGGATGGCAGCCGAAGCAGAAACATCTCTCCGGCGGTGCGGGTGTTTCCGGCTCGGATTCGCGAGGCGTCTTTGGCTGGTAGCTGGCCCAATGCCCCGCCTCCTGCCGGACGAATCCCCGGTAAACGTCGGATCGGATGAATCGCTCCCTTTGGGTCTCCGTCTCCAGATCCTGCAAGAGAAAGCGTCTGTCCTGCGGGGGCAGACGACGCCATGCGTATTGCAAGGGGTCCTTGATGGGTTTCGGCAAGCGGAGAATGCGCTGTTTCAAGGATGGTAAGCCTTTAGCCATCTCAGGCTACTACGCTTGATGGATATCACAACCCTCCCCGATGAGGAAGTAGAATGTATCTCCGCAAGCATCTTTCTTGCGCGCTCGATGGAAGCGTTGCGGGGGGAGACAGGGTGTGGGAGGGCCGGGATCAACCGGGGGGCTTGGCGGGGGGAAGGTTTGGCAGTTTGCCCGAGGCGATGAATATGGCCAGGGCGTCGGCGATGGTCTCGATCGGGTCCAGCCCGCGCAACTTGAGGGTGCGGTAGATCGACATGAGCATTGCCTGCGTGTTCGCGCCTTTTTCGCTGGTGTTGTGAAATGAATTCTTACGCGCAATCACTGCCGGTCGTATTTCCCTTTCGGCCCGGTTGTTGTCAAAAGGAACGGCCGGGTCGTCGAGAAACGTGAAGAGCGAGTCGCGGAATTTGATGAGGCGCTTGCGAAGCCGCTTGCAGTCCGGTTTGGTCCAGGTGTCGCAGCTAGTCAGTTTGTCCAGGCGCTTGTGGATGCGGGCCACTCTGCTCTTGTAATCGGGCGCTTCGCGGTCGGTGCGGCGCGAAAGGCGGATGGCGTCTTTCAGAATGCGCTTGAGGATCCGACGGAACGTTGTCCATTCCTTGCTGGGGCTCGTCTTGTCCACCTTCTCGAGTTCGCGCAGAAGATGGACCAGGCACATCTGGCGCTCGGTTCCGATGGCGTTGTACGCGCCGAAGAAATCGCTCACCAGCGTTCCGTTGAAGCAGTCCGCCAGAAACCGCACGGGGACTTTACTTGATCGTGTCGGATCAATGACGTAGTAAGTCAGAGCGGGATTGGTGAAGCACCAAAGCCAATGGGTTTTGCCGTTGACGCGCCATCCCGTCTCGTCGGCGTTGAGCACCGCGCCATTGCGGGCCTCTTGCGCGAGATCGTCGTACCACGGTTCAATGATGGCGCCCAGACTCTGCCACTTCTGCGCGAGTCCGCCCGGGCTGACGGGAAAGTGAAACAGCGAGTCGAAAACCGAGACGATCTGCGAGATCGTCTGCCCCAGCCCGTAGTGCAGCCAACTGGAGAGCACCAGGGCGCGGTTGCCGATGGTGGACTTGGGCAGCGCGTCGGTGACCACGGGCTCGACGCGCTTCTTGCACTGGGGACAGTAGTGCGAGTGGATCGTGTGCGCGGTCGTGACCACGGTGGATTTCTCGATGTCCTCCACGACGCGCTGACGTTTGCCGCGCGGCTCGCT